>JAKFEZ010000223.1:0-20914 GCA_036675435.1 Ramlibacter sp.
CGGCCGTGGCGACCTGACCGACAAGACCCAACTGGGCAATTCCGGCTACAACAGCTCGCGTCTGGGCTTCCGCGGCACCGAAGACCTCGGCGGCGGCATGTCGGCTTCGTTCTGGCTGGAAGCTGGTCTCGCCAACGACAATGGCGCCGGTGCTGGCACCAACACCAACAACCAAGCTTCCGGCAATGCGCTGGCTGGCCTGGCTGGCGGTCAAGGCCTGACCTTCAATCGTCGTTCGACGGTGAGCCTGGCCGGTGGCTGGGGCGAACTGCGCCTGGGCCGTGACTACAGCCCGCAATTCTGGAACCTGACCGTGTTCGATCCGTTCGGCACGAACGGCGTGGGCACCACCCAGACCCTGAACTCCATCATCACCGGCGTGACCGCTGTCCGCGCTTCCAATGCCGTCGGCTACTTCCTGCCTGGCAACCTGGGCGGCTTCTACGGCCAGATCCAGTACTACATGGGTGAAAACAACGACGCCGGCCTGGCTACCGACGACGACGGCACCGGCCTCGGCGTTCGCCTCGGCTTCGCCAGCGGCCCGTTCAACGTTGCGCTCGCCATGAGCCGCACCGACTACGCCGCAGGCGACGTTCGCCAGAACAACCTGGGTGGCCAGTACAACTTCGGCGTCGGCAAGCTGATGGCCCACATCAGCCGTGACGAAAACGGCGCGACGGACGGCAAGGGCTGGTTGATCGGTGGTCTGTTCCCGATTGGCGCCGGCGAAATTCGCGCTGCCTACTCGCGTTACGAGACCGATGCCATCGGCAACCCCGGCACCAAGAAGCTGGCTCTCGGCTACGTCCACAACCTGTCCAAGCGCACCGCTGTCTACACGACCGTGGCCCGCGTGAAGAACGAAGGCGGCGCAGCTCAAGCCCTGAACGGCTCGACCACCGGCCCGAACGATTCGTCGACCGGCCTGGACATCGGCGTTCGCCACAGCTTCTAAATTCCATGGCTGGCGCAAGTCAGCCTGGGATTCGGAAACTTGAAAAGCCGCCTTCGGGCGGCTTTTTTCATGGCGCTTGCCCGATGCATATTGCAATCACGATGGCTCTTCGCACAGCAGCGCTGGCCGCCATGGCCTCCTTGCTGCTGGCCGGCTGCTCGGCCGTGCCCGATGCCGCGGAACCCGTGGCGGTCGGCGCCAGCCCGTGGGCCGTGAAATCCTCGCAGCCGCTGGCGTCTACAGCCGGTCGCAGCGGCTGGCGCCACCTCGCCTTCCCCGGGAAGATCCCCACCCAGTTTCACTATTCATTCATGGATGGGCGCGATGCCATGGCGGCAAGCGCCGTCTCGTCGGCCAGCATGCTGCGCACGAGCGTGCGGATCGAGCCGGCCGAGTTGGGCCGTATCCGTTTTTCCTGGAAGGTCCCCCAACTCATCGCCGGCGCCGACCTGAGCACCCGCGATGCCGACGACTCGCCAGTGCGGGTCATGCTGATCTTCGAGGGCGACCGAAGCCGCTTTTCCAGCCGCGATGCCCTGCTGTCGGAGCTGCTGCGCACCCTGACCGGCGAGGAGATGCCGTATGCGACGCTGATGTACGTGTGGTGCAGCAAGGGCGAACGCGGCAGGCTGATCGCCAATCCCCGCACCGCCCGGGTTCGCACGCTGGCCATGGAGTCGGGTCCCGCCAGGCTCAACCAATGGCTCGACTATGAACGCGACATCGAGGCGGACTACCGGCGCGCCTTCGGTGAAAAGCCCGGCGCGCTGGTCGGAATCGGCATCATGACCGACAGCGACAACACCCGCAGCTCGGCACGAGCCTGGTACGGCCCGGTTCGGCTCGCACCCAGGACCACTCCCGTTGCAGCGCCCTGAAGGCAGCGCTGTCGCGCGCGGAACAAAACGCTCGGGAAACCCCTTTTGACGCCCCTGGGGCGGCTGTGCATAGTCGGCTCTCTTCCACTCAAGAGGGTTCCATGAAACTCAACACTGCACTCCTGTGCGCTGCCTCCGTGGCGGCCCTGGGCGCTGCCCCGGCGCTGCAAGCCAAGCCATTCAAGTGGACCAGCGCCAGCGACATCCCCACGCTGGACATCCATTCCCAGAACAACGCCTTGGGCAACGGCGTGCATGCGGCGATCTTCGACTCGCTGGTCTACTACAACAGCCAGACCTTCAAGCCCGAAGCGCAGCTCGCCACGGCCTGGCGCGACATCTCGCCCACCCAGGTGCGCTTTACGCTTCGCAGCGGCGTCAAGTTCAGCGACGGCTCGGCGCTGACGGCCGACGACGTGGTCTATTCCATCATGCGGGCCATGGCCAAGACATCGAACTACGGCGTCTATGCCCAGGGCATCGACAAGGTGGTCAAGGTCAATGACAACACCGTCGACTTCATGATGAAGGGTCCCAACCCCGTGCTGCTGAACCAGCTGACCGAGCTGCGCATCATGAGTAAGGCCTGGGCCGAGAAGAACAAGTCGGTCGAGCCCAAGGACATCAAGACCAAGGACGAAAGCTTCGCCCACCGCAACGCCATGGGCACTGGCGCGTACATGGTCAAGGAATGGCAGCCCGACCAGCGCCTGGTGCTGGTGAAGAACCCCCACTACTGGGGCAGCAACCCGACCAACGTCACCGAGATCATCTACACACCGATCAAGGCAGAGGCCACCCGCATCGCGGCACTGCTGTCCGGCGAGGTCGATTTCGTGCTCGATCCCAGCCCGCAGGACCTGGCCCGCTTGCGCGCCAGCCCCACCCTGAAGGTGATGGACGGCGTCGAGAACCGCACCATTTTCTTCGGCATGGACCAGCAGCGCGACGAGCTCCCCGGCTCCAATGTGAAGGGCAAGAATCCCCTGAAGGACGTGCGCGTGCGCCGCGCGCTGTACCAGGCCATCGACAGCGACAACCTGCACAAGGTCACCATGCGTGGCCTGTCGCAGCCCACCGGAACGCTGGTGGCGCCGCAGGTCAATGGCTGGACCGAAGCCGTCCACCGCCGCCTTCCCTACAGCGTCGAGACGGCCAAGAAGCTGCTGGCCGACGCCGGCTATCCGCAGGGCTTCGAGGTCGATTTCGCCTGCCCCAACAACCGCTACATCAACGATGAAGAGGTTTGCCAGGCGGTGACGGCCATGTGGTCGCGCATCGGCGTGCGCGCCAAGCTGCGCACGCTGCCGCTGGTCACCTACTTCCCGATGATCCAGCGCCACGAAGCCAGCATCTACATGCTGGGCTGGGGCGTGCCCACCTTCGATTCGCTCTACAGCCTGCAGTCGCTGGTGCGCAGCGTCGGCGCGGGCGGCGACGGCAACTACAACGTGGGGCGTTACAGCAACGCGCGCATGGACGTGATCGTCGACCGGGTGAAGGTCGAGACCGACCTGCCCGTGCGCAACCGCTTTCTCACCGAAGGCCTGCAGCTGAGCAATGACACGGTGTCGCACATCCCGCTGCACAACCAGATCATTCCCTGGGCCATGAAGAAGTCGGTGGAGGTCGTTCACCGTCCCGACAACCGCCTCGACTGGCGGCTGATCAAGGTGAACTGATCGCGGCGTGACAGGGCGGCCGAGGCGCGTGGCGGCTGCAGGCGGCCCTGCGCGCGCAATTCGTTTAAGCCTAAAGGAAACCCTCTGTCGGCGCTGCCGATGCTCTGCTAGCATCGGCTCCGCCCTGGGGTTTTAACCGAATGTTTGCCTTCATCTTGCGTCGCCTGATCCAGGCCGTGATCGTCATGGTCACGGTCGCATTCATCGCTTTTTTGCTGTTCCAGTATGTCGGCGACCCGGTGGTGTTCCTGCTCGGCCAGGACGCCACCCCCGAGCAGATCCGCTCGCTTCGCTCCGATCTGGGCCTGGACAAGCCATTCTTCGTGCAGTTCTGGCACTTCATGGTGAACGCCGCGCAGGGCGAATTCGGTCTCAGCCTGCGCCAGGGCGCCAAGGTCTCGCGCCTGATCGCCGAGCGCTTTCCCGCCACGCTCGAACTGTCGCTGATCGCAGCGATGCTGGCGCTGCTGATCGGCATCCCGATGGGCGTGTACGCCGCGCTGCGCCGGGGCAAGTTCCTCAGCCAGGTGTTCATGACCATTTCCTTGCTGGGCGTGTCGCTGCCGACGTTCCTGATCGGCATCCTGCTCATCCTGTTCTTCGCCGTGCAGCTGGGCTGGTTCCCCAGCTTCGGCCGCGGCGAGACGGTGCAGGTCGGCTGGTGGTCCACCGGCCTGCTCAAGGCCAAGGGCTGGCACCACATCGTGCTGCCCGCCATCACCCTGGCGATCTTCCAGCTGACGCTGATCATGCGGCTGGTGCGCGCCGAGATGCTCGAGGTGCTGCGCACCGACTACATCAAGTTCGCCCGCGCCCGCGGCCTGTCCAACCGGGCCATTCATTTCGGCCACGCGCTGAAGAACACGCTGGTGCCGGTCATGACGATTACCGGGCTGCAATTGGGCGGGCTGATCGCGTTCGCCATCATCACCGAAACCGTGTTCCAGTGGCCGGGCATGGGCCTGCTGTTCATCCAGGCCGTGACCTTTGCCGACATCCCGGTGATGGCCGCCTACCTGTGCCTCATCGCCCTGATCTTCGTCGCCATCAACCTGGTGGTCGACATGCTCTATTTCGCCGTCGACCCTCGCCTGCGCGTGGGCCGCGCGGGAGGCCACTGATGCTGGCACCCCTGGGGGCCTCCCGGCTGAAGGTCGGCGGCCGGGCCTTCGCCCACATTGCGCAGTACCACGCCGAGCTGGCGGCGCTCAGGCGCGACCTCCACGCCCACCCCGAACTCGGTTTCGAGGAAACCTACACCTCCGGCCGGGTCCGCGAGGCGCTCAAGCTGTGCGGCGCAGACGAAGTCCACACTGGCATCGCCAAGACCGGCGTGGTCGGCGTCATCAAGGGGCGCCAGAACACCAGCGGCCGCAGCATCGGGTTGCGCGCCGACATGGATGCGCTGACCATGACGGAGCACAACGAGTTCGCCTGGAAATCCACCCGCAGCGGCATGATGCACGGCTGCGGCCACGACGGGCACACCGCGATGCTGGTCGGCGCCGCGCGCTACCTGGCCGAGACGCGCAATTTCGACGGCACCGCCTACCTCATCTTCCAGCCCGGCGAAGAGGGTTTCGCCGGGGCCAAGGCCATGATCGAGGAAGGCCTGTTCGAGCGCTTTCCTGCCGACACCGTCTATGCCATGCACAACTGGCCGGGCATGAAGCCCGGCACCGTCGGCATCAACCCCGGGCCGCTGATGGCGGCGGCCGACCGCGTGACCATCGAGATCACCGGCAAGGGCGGGCACGGCGCGCACCCCTACCTGGCCGTGGACCCGGTGCTGGTCGCGGCCCACATCATCACCGCGGTGCAGAGCATCGTGTCGCGCAACGTGCGGCCGGTCGAAGGCGCCGTGATCAGCCTGTGCGCCATGCAGGCCGGCGACCTGCACGCCATGAGCGTGATCCCGGGCAAGGCCACGCTGGTCGGCACCGTCCGCACGTTCCGCCCGGAGGTGCAGGCCCTGGTCGAGAGGCGCCTGAACGAACTGTGCAGCGCGGTCGCGCTGGGCTTCGGCGCCACCGCGTCCGTAACCTACGAGCGCATTTACCCGGCGACGGTGAACTCGGCCGAGGAGGCGATGTTCGCCGCCGACGTGGCCCAGGACCTGCTGGGCAGCGAGCATGTGGTGCGCGACATGGAGCCCAGCATGGGTGCCGAAGATTTTTCCTTCATGCTGCAGGTCAAGCCGGGCGCCTACATGCGCATCGGCCAGGGCGGCGAAGGCAGCTGCTTCCTGCACAACAGCCGTTACGACTTCAACGACGAAATCCTTCCGCTGGGCTGCGCCATCCATGCCAGCCTGGTCGAGAAATCCCTGCCGCTTTCCACATGACCCCCCTTTACCTGAGGAGACCCTGATGAAGCTCAAGCCTACCTTGATCTCGACCGCGGCCATCGCCGTGCTTTCGGCGACCGGCCTCGCTGGCGCCGCCACACTGAAGATCGCCAACCAGGGCGACGCGCTGTCGCTGGACCCTCACTCCCTGAACGAGTCGCTCCAGATCAGCGTCAACGAAAACGTCTACGAGTCGCTGGTGACCCGCGGGCGCGATTACAAGATCGAGCCGCAGCTGGCCACCGCCTGGAAGCAGACCGCGCCCACGGTCTGGCACTTCGACCTGCGCAAGGGCGTGCAATTCCATGACGGCACCCCGTTCACCGCCGACGATGTGATCTTCAGCTACGAGCGCGCCAGGGGCGAAGGCTCCGACATGAAGACCTACGTGGGCGTCATCAAGGAAATCCGCAAGATCAACGACCATTCGATCGACATCGTCACCAGCACGCCGTTCCCGATCCTGCCCGAGCTGTTCACGCACTTCAACATCATGAGCAAGAAGTGGTGCGAGACCAACCAGGCCACGCGCCCGGTGGACCGTCGCAAGGGCGTCGAGAACGCGGCCTCGTTCCGCGCCAACGGCACCGGCCCCTACCGCGTGCGCGAGCGCCAGCCCAACGTGCGCACCACGTTCGTTCGCAACGGCAACTACTGGGGCAAGGTCGAGGGCAATGTGGACGAGGTGATCTTCAACGTCATCAACAACGATTCCACCCGCGTGGCCGCCCTGGTCTCCGGCGAAGTCGACGTGATGGAGCCGGTGCCGGTGCAGGACATCGAGCGCATCAAGTCCGCGCCCAACCTGAAGGTGCTGCAGGGCCCCGAGCTGCGCGTGATCTTCCTGGGCATGGACCAGAAGCGCGACGAGCTCCTGTTCTCCAACGTCAAGGGCAAGAACCCGTTCAAGGACAAGCGCGTGCGCCAGGCCTTCTACCAGGCCATCGACGTCGACGGCATCAAGCGCACCGTGATGCGCGGCGCATCGACCCCGATCGCCCTGATGTTCCCGCCGCAGGTCAATGGCTTCTCCCCGGACCTGGCCAAGCGCCTGCCCTACGATCCCGAGGCGTCCAAGAAGCTGCTGGCCGAGGCCGGCTACCCACAGGGCTTCGAGGTCACCATGAATTGCCCGAACGATCGCTACGTCAATGACGGCAACATCTGCCAGACCGTCGCGGCCAACCTGTCGCGAGTCGGCGTCAAGATCAAGCTCGAGGTCGAGACCAAGGGCACGTACTTCCCGAAGATCCTGCGGCGCGACACCAGCTTCTACATGCTGGGCTGGACCTCCAGCACGGTGGACGCGCACAACGTGCTGTACGCCATCATGTCCTCGCCCGGTGAAGGCGGCCGGGGCCAGTTCAACCTGGGTGCCTACAGCAATCCCAAGCTCGACGAACTCACCTTGAAGATCAGCTCGGAGACCGACCAGAAGAAGCGCAACGAGATGATTCACGAGGCCAACAAGCTGCACCAGGACGACGTCGGCCACATTCCCCTGCACCAGCAGGCCCTGAACTGGGCGGCCAAGAAAAACGTCGACCTGGTCCAGTGGCCCGACAACGGAATGATGTGGAAGTACATCACGATCGGTAATGGCAGATAAGAAATCCGGTTGGTTCCAGCGGGCCTGGCAGAGCGATGTCGGCTACAGCTTTCGCACGTCGCCGATGGCGGTCCTCGCCGCGGCGATTGCGCTGGTCTGCCTCGTGTGCTCGGTCTTCGCCGGCTGGATCGCGCCGCACAACCCGTTCGATCTCACGACGCTGGAGCTGAGCGACGCACGGCTGCCGCCGTCGTGGGAGGCGGAGGGCAGCCGCAAGTACCTGCTGGGCACCGACGACCAGGGCCGGGACATCCTCTCGGCCCTGATCTACGGCGCGCGGATTTCCCTGATCGTGGGCGTGGCATCGGTCATCCTGTCGATGGTCATCGGCGTCGCCCTGGGCCTGCTCGCGGGCTTTCGCGGCGGCTGGATCGACACCGCCCTGATGCGCCTGTGCGACGTGATGCTGTCTTTCCCCGCCATCCTGGTGGCGCTGCTCATTGCCGGTGTCGGCCGCGCGATGTTTCCCAACGCCCAGGACTCGGTGGCCTTCGGGGTGCTGATCATCTCCATCACGCTCACCGGCTGGGTCCAGTACGCGCGCACGGTGCGGGGCTCCACCATGGTCGAGCGCAACAAGGAATACGTGCAGGCCGCCCGGGTCACCGGCGTGGCCCCGCTGCGCATCATGGCGCGGCATGTGCTGCCCAACGTCATGGGCCCGGTGCTGGTGCTGGCAACCATCCACGTGGCCACCGCCATCATCACCGAGGCCACGCTGTCTTTCCTGGGCGTCGGCGTGCCGCCCACCTCGCCCTCGCTGGGCACCCTGATCCGCGTCGGCAACGACTACCTGTTCTCCGGCGAATGGTGGATCACCATCTTTCCCGGCATGATGCTGGTGTTGATCGCGCTGTCGGTGAACCTGCTGGGCGACTGGCTGCGTGACGCCTTGAACCCGCGTCTGCGCTAAAAAAACTGTTGGCTCTCACGCTCACCTTCTCATGAGTCTTCTCCAAGTCAACAACCTCGTCGTCGAGTTCCCGGGCCGCCACGGCACGCTGCGCGCGATCGACGACATCTCCTTCGACATCGCGCCGGGCGAAATCCTGGGCGTGGTGGGCGAGTCCGGCGCCGGCAAGTCGCTGACGGGCGCCTCCATCATCGGCTTGCTGGAGCCGCCGGGCCGGGTGGCCTCGGGGCAGATCTTGCTGGAAGGCCAGCGCATCGACCAGCTGCCCTACGAGCAGATGCGCCACATTCGCGGGCGCAAGATCGGCGCCATCTTCCAGGATCCGCTGACCTCGCTCAACCCGCTCTACACCGTGGGGCGGCAGCTGATGGAAACCATCCAGGCGCACCTGCCGGTCAACGAGAAAGAGGCGCGCCGCAGGGCGGTGAGCCTGCTGGAGGACACCGGCATTCCCGCGGCGGCCGAGCGCATCGACCATTACCCGCACCAGTTCTCGGGCGGCATGCGCCAGCGCGTGGTGATCGCCCTGGCCCTGGCGGCCGAGCCCAAGCTGATCGTGGCCGACGAGCCGACCACGGCGCTCGACGTCTCGATCCAGGCCCAGATCATCCAGCTGCTCAAGCGCGTCTGCAAGGACCGCGGCGCGGCCGTCATGCTGATCACCCACGACATGGGCGTGATCGCCGAAACCTGCGACCGGGTCGCGGTGATGTACGCCGGGCGCATTGCCGAGATCGGGCCGGTGCATGAAGTCATCAACCAGCCGGCCCACCCGTACACCATGGGTCTGATGTCCGCCATTCCCGATATTTCCATCGAGCGCGAGCGGCTGCACCAGATCGACGGCGCCATGCCGCGGCTCAATGCCATCCCGCCCGGCTGTGCCTACAACCCGCGCTGTCCGCGGGCCTTCGACCGCTGCACCGCCGAGCGGCCCGACCTGCTGCACGCGGGCGCCACGCGCGCTGCCTGCTGGCTGCACGACGTCCACGCGAAAGTCGCCGCATGAGCGCCAATATCAGCGCGGCGGCGCTTCGTACCGCCACCGCCGCGGCGGACGTCCAGGCATTGCCGCAACGGGATGCAGGCCATGAGGCGGACAGCGCCGCGGCTGGGGCGCCGCTGGTCCAGGCGCACGATCTGGCGAAGGTGTTCGACGTTTCGGTACCCTGGCTCAACCGGGTGATCGAGCGCAGGCCGCGCCAGCTGCTGCATGCCGTCGACGGCGTCTCCTTCGAAATCCGCCAGGGCCAGACGCTGGCGCTGGTGGGCGAGTCGGGCTGCGGCAAGAGCACGGTGGCGC
This sequence comes from Ramlibacter sp., assembly GCA_036675435.1. GTDB lineage: Bacteria > Pseudomonadota > Gammaproteobacteria > Burkholderiales > Burkholderiaceae_C > Ramlibacter. The sequence goes on from JAKFEZ010000223.1 coordinate 9,691, forward strand.
GCCTGCTGGTCGGGCTGTACGAGCCCACCCGGGGCGGGCTGACCTTCGACGGGCAGGACGCCCACGCGGCTTTCAAGACGCCGGAGGGCCGCCAGCTGCGCCGCCGCATCCAGATGATCTTCCAGGATCCCTACGCCAGCCTCAACCCGCGCTGGATCGTGGAAGACATCGTGGGCGAGCCGCTGAAAGAGCACCGCATCATCACCGACCGGGCGCAGCTGAAGGACAAGGTGGGCGAGTTGCTGATCTCGGTGGGCTTGTCGCCGCTGGACATGGTGAAGTACCCGCACCAGTTCTCGGGCGGCCAGCGCCAGCGCATCTCGATCGCCCGGGCGCTCGCCACCGAGCCGGAGTTCCTGGTGTGCGACGAGCCGACTTCGGCGCTCGACGTAAGCGTGCAGGCCCAGGTGCTCAACATCATGAAGGACCTGCAGCGCCAGCGCGGCCTGACCTACCTCTTCATCTCCCACAACCTGGCGGTGGTGCGGCACGTGAGCGACCAGGTCGGCGTGATGTACCTGGGACGGCTTGTCGAACTGGCAGGCAAGCATCAGTTGTTCGGCAACCCGCGCCATCCCTACACGCGCATGCTGCTCGACGCCATCCCCAAGATGCACGACACCGGCCGCGCGCGCACGCCGGTGCAAGGCGAGGTGCCCAACCCGCTGAACCCGCCGACCGGCTGCGCCTTTCATCCGCGCTGCCCCCACGCCAACGCCCGCTGCAAGGCCGAGCGGCCGGCGCTGCTGGACATCCAGGGCGTGAAGATCGCCTGCCACGCCGTCGAAGAAGGACGGATCTGACGCCTGCCTCGGCAGCAGCCGGAGCAGGCTCAGCCCACCGCTGGGCCGTTCCCAAGGTGGGCTGGGCCCCCTCGGGGGGCAGCGAACGAAGTGAGCGTGGGGGCGATCTCAGCGCACCGGCCGGCCGGCGGCGCGCAAGCGATATTCGAGCATGCGGATCCGCTCCTCCAGCATGCCGATGCTGCGGATATGCTCCGACCGCGTCGCCGGGTCGGTCACCCGGGGCAGGTTGGTCACCAGGGTCTGGCGTTGGCTGCGGGCGCTGATGAGTTGTTCTCGCAACTGCTCGAACTCATATTCAGAAATGATGCTGGGGGCCTGCTGGCCAGGTCGGTAGCCGTCCTGCGGCGGCCCTTGCAGGTTCGTGCTCTGGCACGCGGCCAGCAGCACCGGCAAGCAGAGAAGGGCAAGGCGATCTTTTGTCATCCGGGTGCTCCTGGAACGGGCCCAGTGTAGCGCCGACAACGTTCAGGCGTAGCGCTTGCTGCGCAGGTTGTTCTTCATCTCCCGCAGCAGCGGCTGCAGGCTCGGCCCGATGCGCAGCGCCACGGCCGTGGCCAGCACGTCGATGATCACCAGGTGCAACAGGCGCGACACCATCGGGCTGTAGCGGTCGTAGCCTTCCGGGTGATCGGCGGCCAGGTGAATGTGCCCGGCCGCCGCCAGCGGCGATCCGGTCGCCGTCACGACGATGGCGGTGGCGCCGTTGCGCCTTGCGATGTCGCAGGCGTCCATGAGGTCGCGGGTGCGCCCAGAATTGGAGATCACCACCGCGCAGTCGCCCGCGCCGAGCAGCGACGCGCTCATCACCTGCAGGTGGCCGTCGCTGTGGGCGATGGTGTGCACGCCCAGCCGGAAGAATTTGTGCTGGGCGTCCTGGGCCACGATGCCCGAGTTGCCCACGCCGTAAAACTCGATGCGCTGCCCGGCCTTGCAGGCGGCGGCCAGCGCCTGCACCGCCTTGTCGACGGCGGTGCTCGACGCGTCGTTGCGGTACTTGAGGAGCGCTGCCACCGTGTTGTCGATGACCTTCACCAGCACATCGGCGGTCTTGTCGTCGGTGTCCACGCTGCGATGGATGAAAGGCACCCCTTCGCTCACCGTGCCGGCCAGCTTGAGCTTGAAATCCGACAGACCGTCGTAGCCGACGCTGCGGCAAAACCTCACCACCGTCGGCTTGCTGACGTGCGCACGGTCGGCCAGCTCGCTCACCGGCAGGCTGGCGAACGCCCGCGGATCGCCCAGCACCAGCCGCCCCACCCGCTGCTCGGCCGGCGCCAGCGAGGGGAGCGATGCCTTGATGCGGTCTAACACGACTTGAGCGGCGACGGGCCGCCCCTAGACGCGAAGGCCCCCTCGGGGGGCAGCGCAGTGCACGAAGTGCCAAGCGTGGGGGCTAACATTCCTCGTTCCAGCAATGCCCGTCGCGGGCGATCATGGCGCTGGCGGCGCTCGGCCCCCAGGTGCCGGCGGCATACGGCCTGGGCCCGGACGAGTCGCTGCGCCAATGGTCCATGATCGGCTCGACCCAGCGCCAGGCCTCCTCTTGCTCGTCGCTGCGCACGAACAGGTTGAGCCGGCCGTCGATCACGTCGAGCAGCAGGCGCTCGTAAGCGCCGACGCGCTCCGAGCCGAAGCGCTTGTCGAAGTCGAGGTCGAGGTGGACCGGGGTCAGCGATTGCGCGGCGTGCGGCGCGTGCTGCCGGCCTTCCTGGCCCTGTGCCAGCAGGTGCAGTTCGAGCCCGTCCTTGGGCTGCAGGTGAATCACCAGGCGGTTGGCGGCGCCGTTGGGCGAGCGGAAGATCGCATGGGGGGCCGGGCTGAAGTTCACCACGATGCGGGCGTCGCGCGCCGCCAGCCGCTTGCCGGTGCGAATGTAGAAGGGCACGCCGGCCCAGCGCCAGTTGGCGATCTCGGCGCGCAGGGCAACGAACGTTTCGGTGTTGCTCCTCGGATTGACGCCCGGCTCCTGCCGATAGCCCGGCACCGGCTCGGCGCCCACGTTGCCGGCCGTGTACTGGCCGCGGATGGCGTGCTGGCCCAGCGACTCGGGTGTCCAGGCCTTCAGCGATCGCAACACCTTGAGCTTTTCGTCGCGGATCGCATCGGCATGGGCGTTGATGGGCGGCTCCATGGCCAGTGCGCAGAGCAACTGCAGCGCGTGGTTCTGCACCATGTCGCGCAGGGCGCCGGTGCTGTCGTAGAACGCGCCGCGCTTTTCCACGCCCAGGTCTTCGGCGATGGTGATCTGGATGTTGGCGATGTTCTCGCGCCGCCACAGCGGCTCGAACAGGGCGTTGCCGAAGCGCAGCGCAAACAGGTTCTGCACCGACGGCTTGCCCAGGTAATGGTCGATGCGGAAGATCTGCTTTTCGCTCAGCACGCTGCGCACCGTCTCGTTGATGGCGCGGTTCGATGCCAGGTCGTGGCCCAGCGGCTTCTCCAGCACGATCCGGGTTTCCGGCGTATTCAGGCCCGCCGCAGCCAGCTGCTGGCAAGTGGCCGTGAACAGCGAGGGCGCCGTGGCCAGGTACATGACCACGGTGTCGGCGTGGCGCTCGCGCAGCAGCTGTGCCAGCCGCTGGTAGTCGTCCGGGCGCGACAGGTCCATCCGCAAGAAGTGCAGCAAGTCGGCGAAGCGGTTGAATTCCTCCGGGCTCGGCCGTTTGGCCAGCTCGACTTCGTCGAAGCGCGCACGGATCAGCGCGCGGTACTGCGCATCGCTCAGATCATCGCGGGCAACGCCGATGATGCGGCCGCCCTCGGGCAGCGAGCCGTGGCGAAAGGCCTGGAACAGGGCGGGCATCAGCTTGCGCCAAGCCAGGTCGCCGGTGCCGCCGAAGAGAACGAGGTCGAAGCTCATGGTTTGTATCGAGGGTATGGATTCACTGTAACTTAGTTTCATGGCCGCGCGCGCAACAGACGCGCGGCGTGCCGCTCCTGCAGGCTGGTGTTTCCCCCAAGGCTGGGCCTAGGGTTGCTGGCTATGCTCCAAAGGGTAATCAAATTACTGGTGAGGTTCCCGATGAAGAAGCATTTGCTGGCTGCCATCCTGAGCGGTATTTCCCTGGGCGCGGCCGCGCAGGGCCAAGTCAACATCATCTGCTCGGTACAGGCGGAGTGGTGCAACCTGATGTCTACCGTGTATGCGCGCACCACGGGCGTCAAAGTCAACATGACGGCCAAGGGCTCGGGCGAGGCGCTGGCGCAGATCAATGCCGAAAAGGCCAACCCCAAGACCGACATCTGGTTCGGCGGCACCGGAGACCCGCACCTGCAGGCCGCCGAACAGGGCCTTACCCTGGAACACAAGTCGCCGCAATTGGGCGACCTGCATCCCTGGGCCCAGAAGCAGGCCGCCGACTCCAAGTTCCGCACGGTCGGTGTGTACCTCGGACCGCTGGGCTTCGGCTACAACAAGGAGTTGCTGGCCAAGAAGAAGGTGGCGGCGCCAGCGTCCTGGGCCGACCTGCTCAAGGCCGACTTCAAGGGCGACGTGCAGATGGCCAACCCGGCCTCGAGCGGCACCGCCTACACCATGATCGCAACGCTGGTGCAGCTGATGGGCGAAGACAAGGCGTTCGATTACATGAAGTCGCTGCACAAGAACATCAGCACCTACACCCGCTCCGGCACGGCGCCGGTCAAGGCAGCGGCGCGGGGCGAGACCGCGGTATCGATCAGCTTCGTGCACGACGTCACCACCGAGGGCGTCAACGGCTTTCCGGTCGGCTCGGTCACGCCCTCCGAAGGCACCGGCGCCGAAGTCGGCTCGATGAGCATCGTCAAGAACGGGCCCAACACCGAGGCGGCGAAGAAATTCTACGAATGGGCGCTGACACCCGGCGGCCAGCAGTTCGGGTTGGCCGCCAAGCAGTTCCAGTTGCCCAGCAACGCCAAGGTGGCCAAAGACCCGCGCATGACCGATCCGGCCAAGGTCAAGCTGATCAACTACGACTACGCCAAATACGGCGCCAGTGCGGAGCGCCGCCGGCTGATTGCCCGGTGGGAAAAGGAAGTGCAGAACCAGGGCCGCTGAGCGCCGGCGCTGGCCGGTTGCCTGGACATGATGAACGCGGCCGCGAATCGCAGCTTGTGGCTCTGGGTCGCCGTGGGCGCCCTGGCCTACGTCGTCGTGCCTTGGTATGCCATTCAGGATGCCAACGGCTTGCTGGCGGGCACCCATGTTTTCACCGATGAGCGGGCCGGCAATGGCTTGCTTCAAGCCGCGGCTTACGGCCGCTCCTGGTTGTGGCTGGGGCTGGCCGGCCTGCTGGTAGCCGCCGTCGCGGCTTGCCTGCCGCCCGGACGGCGCCAGGGCGCGCTGCTGCTCGCCGGCGGCGGCTTCGGCCTGCTGGCGTTGCTGGCCGGCGGCTTCCTGATTGGGGCGCGCGGCTGGGCATTCGAGTCGCTCACCCAGGGCCTGGGTGAGCTGGCAGTGCGCCAGTGGGGCATGGGCTGGGGCGGCTTCCTGGCTTTGACCGCGTTGCTGATGCTGTGCGCGTTCGGCCTGGCGCGGCGAGGCTACTTCAAGGGTGACCTGTTCGTCTCGGCCGCTGTCGCCGGCTGCGGCAGCCTGCTGGCGCTGTTCATCGTGTTCCCGGTGCTTTCGGCGCTGGGCGCGGCGTTTCTGGCCGAGGACGGGCAGTTCGCGGCCGGCGCCATCCTGGAGCGGGTCGCCCATGAACGCAACTTCGGCGTGGCCTGCCTCGCCGGTGGCCAGCGCTGCGGCGTCGCCTGGAACACGCTGTTCCTCGGCCTCATGACGGCGGCCAGCACCACGCTGCTGGGCACCTTGATGGCTCTGATGGCCGAGCGCAGCGGCAAGCGCTATGGACGTTCTCTCAACATCCTGGCGATGCTGCCCATCATCACGCCGCCGTTCGTGGTCGGCCTGGGCCTGATCCTGCTGTTCGGCCGCGCCGGCGTCGCCAACCAGTTCCTCGAGTACGCCTTCGGCATCACGCCCACCCGCTGGTTCTACGGCTGGTTCGGCATCTGGCTGGCCCAGACCTTCGCCTTCACGCCGATCGCCTTCATGATCATGCGCGGCGTGGTGCAGGGCGTCGCGCCCAGCCTCGAAGAAGCCGCCCAGACCCTGCGCGCCAGCCCGCGCCAGACCTTCCTCACGGTGACGCTGCCGCTGCTCAAACCGGGGCTGGCCAACGCCTTCCTGGTGGGCTTCATCGAGAGCATGGCCGACTTCGGCAACCCGATCGTCGTCGGCGGTCAGTTCGCGGTGCTCTCGACCGAGATTTTCTTCGCCATCGTCGGCGCGCAGTACGACCCGGGCCGCGCCGCGTCGCTGGCCTGGATCCTCACGGCCTTCGCGCTGGCGCTGTTCGCCATCCAGCGCGGGCTGCTGGGCCGGCAAAACTTCACCACCGTCTCGGGCAAAGGCGAGGGCGGCGTCGCCATGGCGCTGCCGGCCGGCGTGCGGCGGCTCGTGAACGGCGTGGCCTTGCCCTGGATGGCCTTCACGCTGGTGGTCTACCTGTTCGCCTTTGCCGGCGGCTTCGTGCAGACCTGGGGGCGCGACTACACGCCGACGCTGGCGCATTTCCGCACCGCGTTCGCGCTCGACTGGGGCGCCTTCGGCATCGTCTGGGCCGGCACCGCCTGGAGCTCGTTCTTCACCACCCTCAAGCTGGCGGCGATCGCCGCGCCGATGACGGCCACGCTCGGGTTGCTGATCGCCTGGCTGCTGGCGCGCACCACGTTCCGCGGCCAGGCCGCTTTCGAGTTTGCGGCGCTGCTGTCCTTCGCCATCCCGGGCACCGTGCTGGGTGTCAGCTATATCCTGGCCTTCAACGTGCCGCCATTCGAGCTGACCGGCACCGCGCTCATCATCGTGCTGTGCTTCATGTTCCGCAACCTGCCGGTGGGAGTGCGCGCCGGCAGCGCCGCTTTCAAGCAGCTGGATCGCTCGCTCGACGAGGCCTCGGTGATGCTGCGCGCCAGCAGCATCCAGACCCTTCGCCATGTGGTGCTGCCGCTGCTCAAGCCGGCGCTGGTGGCGGCGCTGGTCTACAGCTTCGTGCGGGCGATCACCACCGTGTCGGCGGTGATCTTCCTGGTGACGGCCGAGAACGAGCTGGCCACCACCTACATCATCGGGCGCGTCGGCAACGGCGACTACGGCGTCGCGCTGGCCTACTGCACCGTGCTGATCGTGATGATGAGCGCGGCCACGGCGTTGATCCAGTTCCTGGTGGGCGAGCGCAAGCTCGGCCGCCGCAAGGCCGCCATGCCCATCGCCCGCACTTCGACCCAAGGCATCACATGAACACCGCCGGCGCCGGCATCGAGTTCCGCAACGTGACCAAGCGCTATGGCGCCGACGCATCGGCGCCGCTGGCCGTCAAGGGCATCAGCTTCACGGTGCCGCCCGGCTCCCTCACCACCATCCTCGGCCCCTCGGGCTGCGGCAAGACCACCACGCTGCGCATGATCGCCGGCCTGGAGTCGCCGACGTCGGGGCAGATCGTCATCGCCGGCAAGGACGTCACCACGCTCGGCCCGGCCGACCGCAACGTCAGCATGATGTTCCAGAGCTATGCCCTGTTTCCGCACATGAACGTGGTGGAGAACGTCTCCTACGGCCTGAGGATGTCGGGCGTGCCCAAGCCGCTGTCGGCAGCCCGCGCCATCGAGGCGCTTCGCAACGTCGGGCTGGTCGGCTTCGACCAGCGGCTGCCGAGCGAGCTGTCAGGCGGCCAGCAGCAGCGCGTGGCGTTGGCCCGCGCGCTGGTGCTGGAGCCGGCCGTGCTGCTGTTCGACGAGCCGCTGTCCAACCTCGACGCGCGGCTGCGCCGCGAGATGCGCGAGGAGATCCGCTCGCTGCAGCAGCGCCTGAAGCTGACGGTGGCCTATGTCACGCACGACCAGAGCGAGGCGCTGGCGGTGAGCGATCAGATCATCGTGATGGACCAGGGCCTCATCGCGCAGAGCGGGTCGCCGCAGAGCCTGTACGAGGCGCCGGCGAGCGAATTTGTGGCGGGTTTCATGGGTGAAGCCATGCTGTTCCCGGCTCGCGCCGACGCGCAAGGCACCGTGGCCCTTGGCCCCTTGCGGGTGCGGCCGCGCCAGGACATGACCGAGGGCGCCGTGAAGGTCGCGGTGCGGCCGGAAGCCTGGAGCATCGGCCCGCCGGGCGCCGGCCTGGCGGCGCGGCTGGTCAAGCTGGCCTACCTGGGCAGCAACTACGAGTACACCTTCGAAACCGAACTCGGCTCCATCTTCGTGGTGTCGGCCGAGCTGGGCCGCGTGCTCGATGTGGGCGCCGACGTCGGCCTGGGCCTGGCCGATCACGGCGTTTCGGTGGTGCGGGTTTAGTAACCAGCCGCCGGCAGCGCCAGCCCACGGATGGGCTGGGCGCACCGGATAATCGTTGGCATGAGATCCACGCACACGCTCCAGATCGCCCCCACCCGAACAACAATGGAAGGCGGCCGGATATGACTGCAGCCACATCGCGCCCGCATTGCGACCGCACGGCCGTGTGGCCCTTGCTGCGCCAGCACTTCGAGGGCCAGGCCGGGCCATTCGATCTGCGCGAAGCGTTCGCCGCCGACCCCGGCCGCTTCGACCGGTTCAGCCAGGAGGCGCCCCACCTGTTCGCCGACCTGTCCAAGAACCTGGTCGACGAGCACGCGGCCTCGCTGCTGCTGGAGCTGGCGCGCGAATGCGGGCTGGAGCGGCACCGCGATGCGATGTTCGCCGGTGAGCCCATCAACAACACCGAGAATCGGGCCGTCAAGCACTGGCTGCTGCGCACGCCGCCCGGCGCCAGCACCGATCCGGACCTCGCGCTGGTGCACGCCACGCTGGACGCCATGCTGGACTACGCCGAGCGGGTGCGCGGCGACGCGGCCATTACCGACGTGGTCAACATCGGCATCGGCGGCTCCGACCTGGGGCCGCAAATGGCGGTGGCTGCGCTGGCCGAGTACGTGCTGCCGGGCAAGCGCTTTCATTTCGTCTCCAACATCGACGGCCACGAACTGGCCGCCGTGCTGCGGCAGGTCCGGCCCGAAAGCACCCTGTTCCTGATCGCCTCCAAGACTTTCACCACCCTCGAGACCATGACCAACGCCCGTTCGGCGAAGGCCTGGTTCGAGGCCGGCGGCGGGACCGACGTTGCGCGCCATTTCGCCGCGCTCACCACCAACGTGGCGGCGGCGCGCGAGTTCGGCATCGCCACCACCTTCGGCTTCTGGGACTGGGTGGGCGGGCGCTATTCGGTGTGGTCGGCAATCGGCCTGCCCGTGGCCATCGCGATCGGGGCGAAGGGTTTTCGCGAGCTGCTTGCCGGCGCGCACGAGATGGACCGGCATTTCGCAGCCGCGCCGCTGACGGCGAACCTGCCGGTGCGGCTGGGGCTGCTGGATGTCTGGTATCGCAACTTCCACGGCTTTGCCAGCCGCAGCATCGCCCCCTATCACAGTGCATTGCGGCGCCTGCCGGCCTACCTGCAGCAGCTGGAGATGGAGAGCAACGGCAAGCGCGTCGATGCCCGGGGTCGCGCGCTGGCGGTAGACACGGCACCGGTGCTGTGGGGAGAGCCCGGCACCAACGGCCAGCACGCTTATTTCCAGATGCTGCACCAGGGCAGCGACGTCGTGCCCGTCGAGTTCGTCGCGGTGAAGCAGGCGACACATGGCTTGCCAGGCCACCACGAGCAGCTGCTGGCCAACGTTCTGGCGCAAGCCCAGGCCCTGATGCAGGGCCAGCCTGATCCTGGCGGCCACAAGGACTTTCCGGGCAACCGGCCCAGCACGTTCTTGCTGCTGGAGCGGCTCGATCCGGCCGGCCTCGGCGCACTGCTCGCGCTGCAGGAACATCGCGTCTTCGTGAGCGGCTCGATCTGGGGGCTCAACAGTTTCGACCAGTGGGGCGTCGAGTTGGGCAAGGTGCTGGCCAAGGACATCGCGCCGCGGCTGGCAAGCGGCGACACGTCGGGCCTCGATCCCTCGACGGCCGGGCTGTTGGGCCGGCTGCAGAGCGGCAGTTGATGGTCCGTTGAGGGGCGGCGAGGAACGCCGGTTCAAGCACAGATTCCCGTCGCCAGCGCTATCGCTCGGCGCGGCTTCTGAATATCATGCTCGCGGGCGCTTTGCCCACATGAGGAGCAAGAATCAGATGGAAGATATTCAGAAAGCGGTCAAAACCTGCCTGACCAAGTACGCGGAATTCAACGGCCGCGCCGCACGCCCCGAGTTCTGGTGGTTCATCCTGGCGCAGGTCATCGTCGGCATCATTTTGAACATGGTGATCCCGGTGCTGGGAGGCCTGTTCTCTTTGGCGGTGCTGGTGCCCACGCTGGCCGCCGGCTCGCGCCGCCTGCACGACATCGGCAAGAGCGGGTGGCTGCAGCTGCTGGGCTTCATCCCCCTCATCGGCTGGGCCATCCTGATCTACTGGGCCGCGCAGCCCGGCGACGCCGGCGACAACAAGTACGGCCCGCCGCCGGCAGGAGTGCCCGTGCCCGCAGCGCCGGTCGCCCCCGGGCAGCAGTAGCCGAAAGAAAAGCCGCGAAAGCAGCCCTCTTTCTTCGAGGCGCGCGCAACAACATGCAGTGCACGTGTGATTCGCAACCCCCGCAGGGGCACAAGGATCGCGCGAAGCAACGCGCAGTGCGATCCCCCAATGAAAAAACCGGGCTTTGCCCGGTTTTTTCGTCTGGCTAGTCCACTCGATAAAACGCGCAGCGTTTTTCGAGTGAATGGACTTACATGTCCATGCCGCCCATGCCGCCCATGCCACCCATACCGCCGCCCATGCCGCCACCGCCGGCGCCGGACTCTTCCTTGGGTGCTTCGGCAACCATGGCTTCGGTCGTCAGCATCAGCGAAGCGACGGACGCGGCGTTCTGCAGCGCCGTGCGGGTCACCTTGGTCGGGTCCAGGATACCCATTTCGATCATGTCGCCATAGGTGTCGTTGGCGGCGTTGAAGCCGTAGTTGCCCTTGCCGGCCAGCACGGCCGCCACCACCACCGAGGCTTCGCCGCCGGCGTTGTAGACGATCTCGCGCAGGGGCGACTCGATAGCCTTGAGCACCAGCTTGATGCCGGCTTCCTGGTCGGGGTTGTCACCCTTGATCTCGCCGGCTTGCTGCTTGGCGCGCAGCAGGGCCACGCCGCCGCCGGCCACGATGCCTTCTTCGACGGCAGCGCGGGTGGCGTGCAGCGCGTCTTCGACGCGTGCCTTCTTCTCTTTCATTTCGACTTCGGTAGCCGCGCCAACCTTGATCAGGGCAACACCGCCGGCCAGCTTGGCCACGCGCTCTTGCAGCTTCTCACGGTCGTAGTCGCTGGTGGCTTCCTCGATCTGCACGCGGATCTGCTTGACGCGCGCTTCGATGTCGCCGCCGGCGCCGGCGCCGTCGATGATGGTGGTGTTTTCCTTGCCCACTTCGATG
>JAKFEZ010000138.1:0-4165 GCA_036675435.1 Ramlibacter sp.
GTACCCGCTGCGCGTGGCGAACAGCTCATGGCCCTGCCAGGCGAAGCGTTCGCCGGTCATGAACACCAGCTTCTCGACGCCCGGCACCAGCCGCTGGAGCGCATCGACCGCCTTCGGGCCTTGCAGCGCCAGCAGCCCGCGCTCGGGCATGGGCACCAGGGCGCAGCGCGAGCCGATGCGCTGCTGCATGTGGGCAATGTCCGCGTTCTTGCAGGCGCCGTTGACGATGACGAACAGGTCATCCCGCCGGTTGACGAACATGAGGTCGTCGAGGATGGTCCCTTCCTCACTGAGCAGCAGCCCGTAGCGCTGCTTGCCCGGAGCGAGGCCGATCACGTCGACCGGCATCAGGGTCTCGAAGGCCGCCGCGGCATCGGCACCTTCCAGCCGCAACTGCCCCATGTGGGATACGTCGAACAGGCCGGCGGCCTGCCGGGTGTGCTGGTGTTCGGCCATCAGGCCGGCGGGGTACTGCACCGGCATCGAATAGCCGGCGAAGGGGACCATGCGGGCCCCCAGTTCCAGGTGCAGCGCGTGCAGCGGGGTGGTGCGAAGCTCTTGCGGGGCGGTGGCGGACAAGCGGCTCTCCGGTCAAGGATGGGGCATCGAAAGCCATGGTATCGGCCATGGCCGCGCCCCTGCTGTCCGCTTTACCTGAGAGATTCACCCCTTACACGGGGTTTGCTCCTTCGGTGGACGCCAGCCCATCGGCCGTGCGCCTCTCTCCAGCAAGGCAACGCCCCGCGAACGGGGCGATCGCCAGTCCCTTTTGCCTGAGCGTTCGGCTGTGCGCCTGCGCCTTCGGCGGCCCCACGCGGGGACTCTCTCCTGACGATGGCCGGAATTGTATGTGAGCCCGGGGCGCCGCCCGGCCTCAGCGCGCGTACACCAGGTCGCGCAGCGTGAGCGACAGCGCCGGGAAGTATGTGACGATCATCAGGCATCCCAGCACCACCAGCACGAATGGAATGAGGTGCGGAATGATCCGGTCCAGCGAGATGCGCGCCACCGTGCAGGCGGCGAACAGGTTGACCCCGAACGGCGGCGTGATCATGCCCAGCGCCAGGTTCACCACCATGATCAGGCCGAAGTGAACCGGGTCGATGCCGAAGTGCTGCGCCACCGGCGCCAGGATGGGCGCCAGCACGATGATGGCCGCGCTGGTCTCGATGAACATGCCGATGATGAACAGCGCGGCGTTCACGCCCAGCAGGAACATCGCCGGGCTCTGGAGCACCGCTTCCAGCCAGTGGCCGATGGCTTCCGGCACGCCGGCGCGCGTGATCAGGAAGGCGAACAGTCCGGCGTTGGCGATGATGAACATGATCACCGCCGAGGAGATCACCGAGCGGCGCAGCACGGCATGCAGGTCGCGCAAGCCGATCTCGCGGTAGATCAGCATGCCCACCACCAGCGCGTAGAACACCGCCACGGCGGACGCCTCGGTCGGCGTGAAGATGCCGCCGTAGATGCCGCCCAGGATGATCACCGGCATCAGCAGCGCCCAGCCGGCCTGCCAGGCGGCGCGCCAGAATGGCAGGCGGCCGTCGCCGTCGTTCTTGCCCAGGCCCTTCCACTTGCACCACAGCCAGACGAACAGCATCAGCGCGCCGCCGATCAGGATGCCCGGCCCGAAGCCGGCGATGAACAGCTCGCCGATGGAGATCTCGGCGCTGACGCCGTACAGGATCATCGGGATCGAAGGCGGGATGATCACGCCCAGCTCGGCGCTGGTGGCCTGCAGCGCGGCGGCCCAGGTGGTCGGGTAGCCGTGCTTGATCAGCGCCGGGATCAGGATGGCGCCGATGGCGAAGGTGGTGGCCACCGAGGACCCCGACACGGCGGCGAAGATCATGCAGGTGATGACGCAGCTCATGGGCAGGCCGCCCTGGACGCCGCCCACCATGCTCTTGGCGAACTCCACCAGCCGGCGCGAGATGCCGCCGGCTTCCATCAGGTTGCCGGCCAGGATGAAGAAGGGAATGGCCGCGAGCGGAAACTTGTTGATCGCGTTGAACATCTCCTTGACGGAGATGAGCATGTGGGCGTCCACCACCTGGATGCCCAGGACGGCCGCCAGCCCGATCGAGACGGCCACCGAGACGCTGAGCGCGAAGCACAGCATCATGGTGCCGAGCATGGCACTGGTCATAGGAGCCCCCACGTTTGGCACTGCGTGCCTGCACTGCCCCCCGAGGGGGCCTTCGCGCCTTGGAGCGGTCCGGCGGCGCTCATTGCGCCGTCTCCAGTTCGTTGCGCTGCGGATCCAGCAGGTTGCCGATGATCCCGACGATGCAGAAGAGGGCGCCCACCGGCATGGCGAGGTAGCCCCAGAACATCGAGATCGATTCCAGGCCGGCCATGGTCTGCACCTGGCCGCGCACCGCGTAGTCCCAGCCCCACCAGAGGATGATGGCGATCAGCAGCAACGAGGCGATGGCCACCGCCCAGTCCAGGAAGCGGCGCAGCCTGGGCGGGCTCCAGCGATAGAGCACGTCCACGCTGATCATCGCGCCCTGGCGGAAGGCCAGCGGGATGCCCAGGAACACCATCCAGATCAGCGACAGCCGGATCAGGATCTCGCTCCACTCGGCCGGCTGCTCCAGCACGAAGCGGGTGACGATCTGGAACATGCCGAGCGTGCTGGCCACCACCAGCATGGCGCACGCGCCCGCCATGGCCAGTTCGCTGGTGACGCGCTCGATGCGCAGGAAGGTTTGTTTCACGAGCCCCTCGTCATCTCATTCACGAAAAGGCCCGCTGGTGCGGGCCTTTCTTTTCCGTCATTCCCGCCTTCGCGGGGATGACCTGCGTACGCACGCCGCGCTGCGGCGTGCTCGCAGGTCACTTGAAGTTCCGGATCTTCTCGATGTTGGCCTTGCCGAACTGCTTCTCGAAGTCGGCGTTGACCGGCGCCAGCGCCTTGACGAAGGCGGCCTTGTCCAGGTTCTCGATCACGGTCATGCCCTTGGCGCGCAGGTCGGCCACGCCCTTGGCGTCGTCCTCGTCCACGCGGGCGCGGTTGGCCTTGGTGCCTGCCTTGGCGGCTTCGATGAACGCCTGCTTGTCGGCGGCCGACAGCTTGTCGAAGGTGCCCTTGTTCATCACGAAGATGGCCGGCGAGTAGACGTGCCCGGTCAGCGACAGGTGCTTCTGCACCTGGTCGAACTTGGCGGAGATGATCACCGACAGCGGGTTCTCCTGGCCGTCCACGGTGCCCTGCTGCAGGGCGGTGAACACTTCGGGGAAGGCCATGGGCGTGGTGATGATGCCGAAGCTCTTGTAGGCGGCGATGTGCACCGGGTTCTCCATGGTGCGCATCTTCAGCCCCTTGAGGTCATCGGGCGTCTTCACGTCGCGCTTGCTGTTGGTCATGTGGCGGAAGCCGTTCTCCGCCCAGGCCAGCGCCTTGAACCCCTTGCTGTCGAACTTGGTCAGCATCTCCTGGCCGATCGGGCCGTCGAGCACCGCACGGGCATGCGCCTTGTCGCGGAACAGGAACGGCACGTCCAGGATCTTGGTCTCGGGCACGAAGTTGGGCACCGGGCCGGTGGAGGAGAAGGCCAGCTCCTGCGTGCCCAGCTGCACTGCCTCGATGGACTCGCGCTCGCCGCCCAGCGCGCCGTTGTAGAAGGTCTGGACCTTGTAGCGGCCGTTGGTGCGCTTCTCGACCTCCTTGGCGAAGGTGTCGATCGCGATGCCCTGGTGGGAATTCTGCGAGGTCGAGATGCTGATCTTCATGGTGGTCTGCGCCATCGCCGACCCGCCCATGACCAGCCCCGCCGCCAGTGCCAGGAACAGTTTGCTCAATTTCACGAGAGATCTCCTTCGGTCATTGCCGGTAGAAAGCGGCGAGGATGCCCCGGGGCCGATGGGCTGCGCAACAGGAGTTCCCACTAGTCCGGCGGTATCGTCAGACCCTCGCAAGCTCCGGCGGCCGGAAGTGAATCACATATTCGTATAGTTCGGCCCGCCGCCGCCCTCGGGCGCCACCCAGACGATGTTCTGCGTCGGGTCCTTGATGTCGCAGGTCTTGCAGTGAACGCAGTTCTGGGCGTTGATCTGCAGCCGCTCGGCGCCCGTGCCCTCGTCCTTCACGAACTCGTACACGCCGGCCGGGCAGTAGCGCTGCTCCGGCCCGGCGAACTTGTGCAGGTTGACGTCC
>JAKFEZ010000165.1:0-4049 GCA_036675435.1 Ramlibacter sp.
GGTGCCTCGGGCTCGCAACTGCTGCCATTCCGACCACGGGCGGTCGGCACGCAAGGGCTCCTCCAGCCACTGCAGCGCATAGGGCGCCAGCAAGGGCAGATACGCCAGCGCCTCGTCGAGCCGGAAGGCCTGGTTTGCATCCGCCATCAGCGTTGCCGCGTCGCCCAAGGTTTCGCGCATCGCCGTCAGGTTGCCGAGATCGCGCGCCTGGCCGAAGCCGATCTTCTGCTTGAAGGCGGTGTAGCCCTCGCGCTGGCGATCGGCCGCAAGGCGCTCGGGATCGCTGGGGTTCAGGCCGCTGGCGTAAACGCCGATGTTCGCCGAGTGTCCGCCCAGCAGACGCCACAGCGGCAGCTTGCGCCGACGGGCGATCAGGTCCCACACCGCGATGTCGATGCCGGCGATCGCCTGGGCGAACGGGCCCGGCTCGCCGCACTGCATGGCCAGGATTTCGGTGCGCTGCGTCAGCTTCTCGAACAGTGCGCAGGCGTTCTCCACGGCGCCTTCGCACGCAATGGGCGCGAGCACGTGATCGACCAGGCGCGCACGGTGCTCGGCGCCCACCTGCGGAAAGTTGCACCAGACCTCGCCCCAGCCGATGAAGCCGTCTTCATCGACCGCCTGCACCAGCACCAAGGGCCGGTCGGTCATCAGACCGAAGGAGGTTTGCACGGGTATGGCGACGGGGGCGCGCAGCACATGCGCACCGAGAGACCTCAGTCTGAACATCGGCGCGCTCTCGCAGGACTCAGAACTTCAAGCCAGCGAACAGCTCGCCGGCCGCCAGTCGCACGCCGAGCACTTCCTGGAACAGGAACTGCAGCCCGAACACCAGTACCAGTCCCACGACGGCATAGAGCGCGGCTGTGCGCAGCGAGGGCCGCTCGCCCCCCGCAATGAACGCCAGCGCGACAAAACCGAGCCAACTGGCGAGCGCGAAGCCGGCCCACTCGAGCACCAGGATCCAGATCAGCATGACGACGATCAGCGCCACGCTGCTCAGCAGACCGCTCGACGAGCGCTGCGCGCCACCGGGCCCCTTGCCGAGCAAGGTGCGCCCCAGCACCAACAGACTGCCGAGCAGCATGACGCTTCCCGCGACACGCGGAAAGATCGAACCGAACGGCGAGAACTCGTTCGTTTCCCACAGCATCACTGCAGCGACCGCGGCGATCAGCGCCGCCATCACCGCAGCACCGACATCACTCTTGCGGCGTGATTGCATTGCGCAGCTTCCTTTCTCTGCGACGGGCAGTCACCGGGTACATCAATGTCAGGATGGCCACGGCAATGATCGCGATGGAGATGGGGCGACCGAAGAACATGCCGAGCAGGTTGTCGCTGGCCGAGCCGATCATCCACGCCTGAACGAAGCCCTGTTCCGCGAGCGGCCCGAGGATCAGGCCGAGCACGATCGGCGCCGCCGCATACCCGAAGCGGCCGAGCACCCAGCCGACGATGCCGATGCCGAACATGACGATCACGTCGTCGATGTTGCCGTGGATCGCATAGCTGCCGATCACGGTGAGCACGGCGATGGCGGGCACCAGCAGCGCCTTGGGCACCGCGATGATCGAGCGGTAGGCATAACGGCCGAGGACGAGGCCGAGCGGCAGCATCAGTAGGGTGGCGATGACCAGCCCGAACATGAAGGTATAGACGATGTCGCTCTGCTCGCTGAACAGCGAAGGCCCGGTTTTCACGCCCTGCACGAGCAGCGCGCCGAGTACCACAGCGTCGGCCGGCGTTCCGGGAATGCCCAGCACCAGCGTCGGAATGAAACCGCCGCCGACGGTGGCGTTGTTGGACGATTCGCTGGCGATGATCCCGCCCGGGTTGCCCTTGCCGAAAGGCGTGGACGACCTCGATGCACGCCGGGCCTCGGAGTAGGCGATCAGCGCGGCGATCGAACCTCCCGCGCCGGGCAGGATGCCGATCACGGTGCCGATGACGGAGCTTCGCGCCGCGTTCAGCTTGTCGGCCACGAAGATGGCGATCGCCTCGCGCAGCCGGTAGCTCGACACCTTGCCCTCGATGCGCAAGTGCTCCTCCTTCGAGGCCACCAGATCGATCAGCACGGGAACGCAGAACAGACCGATCAAGGCCGGTATGACGCCGATGCCGCCCAGCAGGATGGTCGAGTCCATCGTGTAGCGGATGTCGCCGCCGATGATCGCGGAGCCCATCATCGACATCATCAGACCGATGCAAGCGCCGACCAGGCCCTTGACCCAATCGCCCCCCGACAGCGCAGCGACCAGGGTCAGGCCCAGCATGGCCAGCCAGAAGTACTCGATCGGCCCGAACGCCAAGGCCACTTCCGCCAGCGGTGGGGCGAGCAGCAGCAAGGCGAACGCCCCCACCAGACCGCCGGTGACCGACGCCAGGCAGCTCAGCGTGATCGCCAGGTCGCCATCGCCTCGCTTGGCCATCGGAAAACCGTCGAACGTGGTGGCCACGGCCGACGGCGTTCCCGGCGTGTTGAGCAGGATGGCCGAGTACGAACCGCCGTAGATGGCGCCCGTGTAGATGGCTCCCAGCATGATGAGCGCCGGTGCCGGCTCCATCGTGAAGGTGAACGGCACCAGCACCGCGATGGCCATGGTTGCCGTGAGACCGGGCAACGCCCCGATGATGGTGCCGGCGGCCACGCCGATCACGGCGAGAAACAGGTTCTGTAGTGACAGCGCCGCCAGGAAATTGTCAAAGAGCTGCATGTGCGAGGCGCCTCCTGTTTGCCGAGGGACGATCGATCACTTCAGCAAGCCGACTTCACGCGCCGCGGCTTCGTACTCCTTGCTCTTCTCGGCCATGAAGGCCGGCGCCTTGGCGTAGTCCACATCCACGAGCACGTACCCTGCGTCCTCCATCTTCTTGCGGAAGGCCGGGTCCTTGTTGACCTTGCTGAACATCGCAGAAAGCTCCTTGCGCTCGGCCTCCGGCGTGGCCTTGGGCACGGCGACGCCGCGGTACACGCCCGAGACCATGTCGAAGCCGAGTTCCTTGAACGTGGGCACGTCGGGCAGGTTGGGCAGCCGCTCGTCGAGCGCAACGGCGAGCATGCGCACCTTGTCGCCCTGCTGGATCGCGGCGGTGGTGAAGGTCATGGCCGCGTTCACCTGCTTGCCCAGCATGGCGACCACGGAGGTCGCGGTTCCGGAAAACGGCACGTAGGTGGTCTTGATGCCGGCCAGCTTGTTGAACGTGGTGGCGCTCAGGTGCGGGCCGGTGTTGGTGCCGCTGCCCGACATCGTGACGGCGCCGGGCTGCTTCTTGGCCGCAGCGATCAGGTCGGCGAGTGTCTTGTAGGGGCTGTCGGCCGGCACCACGATGGCGTCCGGCGTGAGCTGGAACACCGCGACGTGGACCAGATCCTCGGTCTTGTAGCCCACGTCCTTCTGCATCGGCTGCAGGAAGATGTGCGGCAGGTTCGTGCCCATCACGGTCGAGCCGTCGGCCGGCATGCTGTTCAGCGAGGCCCAGGCTTTGGCACCGCCGGCGCCGGCGTTGTACTGGATGACCACGTTGTCGCCCGAAATCTTCTTCATCACCGGCTCCTGCAGCCGGGCCGTGACGTCGGACTCGCCGCCCGCGGGGAACGGGATGACATAGGTCAAGGTTTCGGCCACCGTCGGCGACGCGAGCATGACGCCGCCCAGGCCGAGCGCTGCTGCCGCCATGCGCCACCGTCCACCCGTGGCGAGGCCGTGGGCCGCGAGAGCGGGCTTCGCGCAAACGCCCGGGTATTCGGCGTGGTCGACTCTGCATGTTTCGTGAGCATTCATCTTCGGTCTCCTTCGAGTGCGCCGCTCAGCGGCGCTGGGTTGCATTCGGCTTGCGGGGTTTTGCCCCGGTCGAATCAGGATTCGTCTTCAGCGTGCCGGGGCCACTGCCGATCAGGTCGATCTCCAGGCACACGACATCGGCGCGATAGGTGATCTCGGCGAGGTAGATCACCGTGTCGCTCGAGTCCACGATCACCCGCCGCACATTGGCCACGGGATCGCCGGCGTCGATGCCCAACTGCTCGGCGCTGGTGGGGTCGGCCT
>JAKFEZ010000155.1:0-4019 GCA_036675435.1 Ramlibacter sp.
CAGGCCAAGGGCAAGGTGATCGACCCGCAGCGGCACCGGGTGCTGAAGGCCCCGCACCCCTCGCCGCTGTCGGCGCACCGCGGTTTCATCGGCTGCGGGCATTTTTCCGCGGCCAACCAGTACCTGGCCCGCCATGGCCAGGCGCCGATCGACTGGGCGCTGCCACCGCGCGCAGCCTTGCAGGGAATCGGCGCATGAGTGGGTTGCCGCCGATCCTGGTATCCGTGCACATGGCCAAGACCGCCGGGACCAGCTTCGCCGCCGCGCTGCGTGCGCACTATGGCGATGGCCTGCTCGAGGACTACAGCATGCTGCCGATCAATCGCCTGCGCGGGCGGCGCGAGTGGGAAGCGCTGCGCGCCGGGTTCGCTGCGCGGCAGCGATGGCCGGCACAGGTGCGCGCCGTCCATGGCCACTTCCTGCCGGTCATGTACAGGGTCGCGCTGCATGGCCGTCCGGTCGATTACGTCACCTGGCTGCGGTGTCCGGTCGAGCGGCTGGTGTCCAACTATCATTACTGGCGCCGCCACGCCCATGGCGCGACCCCGGAGCAGCCGCTGCGTTACCGCATGGCGCGCGAGGACTGGTCGCTCGAACGCTTCTGCCTGGGCCCGGAATTCCGCAACCTGTACCGGCAATACCTGTGGGGATTCGATCCGCGTCGATTCGCCTTCATCGGCATCACCGAGCGCTATGAAAAGGACCTGGGCGCGTTCGCCAGCTGTTTTCTCGATGGCGCGGCCACCGCGGCGCGCGCGCGCGCCAATCCTGAGCGGGAATCGGAACAATACAGGATCGAGCCATCGCTTCGTGCAAGGATCGAGCGCTACCACGCGGCGGACATGGACCTCTATCGCTGGGCGCGGGACCGGGATTGGAGTCGGAATTGAACGCCATGGACGGGACGCTCGCCGGCCGGGAGCCCTGGACCGAACGGCCTGCGTGATGGGCGTCAGCGGGCCATCGATCCGGCAAACGCGGCTTTCGCAGGCGAAACGCCCGCCAGCGTCAGCGCCGCACGCCGTAGACCCGCACCTCGGCCGTGCCCCCGGGCCCGGGAACGATCATCAACTTGGCTTGTCGGATCGCATCGCCGGTGCCGGTCACGAAGAAGGTGCCCCAATCCTCCGCATCCGACGGCGACTTGAATGACGCACTGATGCGGCAGGTGGAGGAACGGCAGTCGGCGGCATAGTCGCGCGCGGCGATCCCGGTGGACGTCATGACTTCCGAGCGGGCGATATCGGCCAGCGCGTGTTCGGTCCTGGCTGCCCAGGCGGCATCCACGGGTTCTGCGCGATGCTGCGCCTCCAGTTCGGCCAGCATGCGTTCGCGTTGTTGCCTGGCCTTGGCCGGATCCATCGCCGCCTCCGCATAGGCGTCCAGGATCTTCTGCGCGGCGGGCGATGGCCCGCGCCGGCGGGGCGATGCCGGTGAAGAAGCGGCACCGGTCGTGGCCGTCGCCGTCGCGGCATGCTGTGCTGTGGCCACCTCGCCTTCGCCGATTGCCGGCTGGACCTGCTTCCAGACGGTCCATCCGAGCAGGCCAAGGAGGATGAGGATGAACGGAATGACGAAGATCGGAATACGGCGTTTGGTCACTTCAGCCTCGACAGTTGTGCCGGGATCCAATTAAAAGGCGCCGGCGGGCCGGCGCCTCGTTAGCCCGGTGCCCGCTCAGGCGCCGACGTCTTCGGTATAGGTCTGCTCGAGGAAATTGACCTCGACCCCGCCCGGCACCGCACAGCTGAGCGAGGGCAGCATGAACTCGCCACCGTTGTCGGCCGTGGCGTCCCACTCGATCACGTTGATCTCGCCCGGGGGCACGACCACGCTCTTCGGGATGTAGGTTACCGGGAAGTAGTCGGCATTGATGATGCCGTTGACCAGCGTGCAATTGACGGTCTGCTCGGCGCTGCCGTTGTTGACGAAGGAGGCCATCACGTAGACGTGGCCGTACGCGGTCGGGTTGCTGATGTCGGTGAAGCCGCAGGTGACGTAGAGCGGCGTGGTGCCGATGTTCTTGACCGCGAGCGGTGTCTTGCGCAGGCCGGTCTCGTAGTTCGGCAGGGCGCCCTGGCAGTTGGCGGCAGGTTGCAGCAGGTAGTCGCGCTCGACCGTGACGGCCTGGGCATCTCCGAGCCCGGCCCCCAGCAACACCGCAAGGCCCGCGATTGGCAATGCAAAACGATTCATGGAACTCCCCTTGTTTTTTGATGATTGCAGTGGCGCCGGCAGCAGTGTGCGTGGCAAAACGCTGACAGGCTTCCCAGCGGGCTTTTTCGTCCGCCAGGGAATCCTACTTTACTTTGCGGGGCAAGGGTCCGGCCGCAGCGCTCGCGACGGATGGATGTTCGGAGGCCGGAACGGGGCCCTCGCCCGTGAGCTGCCAGGGAGGCGACGAAAGCAGCAATCGTTTCAGAATTCCGGTTTGGCCGGGTTTGACCTCGAATGCCGTATTTCAGTATCGCCCGGCATGCCGCCGGGCGATTTCTGGAATACATACGGGGAGGAGTACTGGATGAATGCGATTTCTGGAATTGTCCTGAAAGGCGGACTGGCGGTCCTGGTCGCCGGTTCCGCGCTGGCCTTGTCCACCAATGCCGGTGCGGCGACCCAGCGCGCCACCTATGTCACGGCGACGGCGGCCTGCTCGGGGCCGATTCCCTCGTCCGACGGGGCGTTGCGCCGCAGCCCGATCGGCATCCGCAACACCGGCACCAGCAACGTGTTCATTTCCTGCTCGGTGCCCGCGGATTACGTCGGGGATCTGGCTACGGGCATCGTTGAAGTCCATTTCGAGAACTTCGGCAGTGTCGAAGCCACCGTCAATTGCACCCTGACCGCCGGCAATCGTTTTGGCGGTTTCGGCTCGGTCGCGGGCTCGACGGTCATGGCAGGGGGGGCGGACAGCTACGTTGGGTGGAGCAACGTCGACAAGCATCACACTTGGGGATCCTACAACTTCAGTTGCATCCTGCCGCCGGATGTTGAGATCAACACGATCATCGATGTGAACCAAGACGCCGGCGACGGCCTCTGATCCGTGCAGTGCGTGGCCGGCGATCGCGCCGGCCATGCATTCCCCCGCAACGGACCCAAACCCGGAGTCCACGGCTGGTCTTGAATGAGTAAGTTGATTCCATGGGCGGTGGCATTGGCGGCGGTGGTGGTCCTGGGCGGTGGCTGGCTTAAGGAAGTCCGGCATCGGCAAGCCCACGATCTGGAGACCGAGCGCCGCTTGGCGGCGCTGGAACAGGCTGCGATTGCCGACACGCGGGCTAGCGGATCCGGCGCTCTGCGGCCCTTCGATGCGGACGGCCGCGCTGCTTTCGTGGCGCGAGTCAACGGCCGGATGGGTTCTGCCGGAGCAACCAGCGCTGGGCTAGCGGGCCGGCCTTCGGATGCCGAAGTGAAGCGCCGGCAGGCGCAGGACCGTGCCCGCCTGGAATCCCGCTTCGCCACCGACGGCTCGGATCCTCGCTGGGCCCACGAGACCGAAGCTGCGGCAATGGAAGCCATCGTCGAGCCTGCGCTCGCGTCGTTCGATCCGCCGGCGGGGACAGACATGCGCTGCGCGAGAACCATGTGCCGGATGACGTTCACGTTCAACTCGGCCGGCGCGGCGGCTGATTGGGCCACCTATTACCCGCTGGGGCTGGCCGGGCAGCTGCCGGTCATGCAGAGCCAGCAGGTCCGGCTGGCCGACGGCAGCGTGCGGCTGGTGCTGTACGCATTTCGAGATCCTAAGGCCAAGCCGTTTCGGTGAAAGGGCCGGACGGCCCGGGTCGCGCCGGCTGCAGGGCTGAAGCCCGGCTGCGCCAGGACCGGCCTTGCTACGATCCGGAACGCCCCTACATTGGCTTGACGGGGCGCGTGCTCTAGTGGGCGCTCAGGCGTTCCATGAATGAAACACCAGGGAACCATCCAGGCCATTAGCAGTCATACATGGCCACTGCTAAAATGGCATCCATGACCGAGACCACCATGTCCCAAGCCCCGATGCAGGCCCTCGTGGC
>JAKFEZ010000203.1:0-4001 GCA_036675435.1 Ramlibacter sp.
GGGGCGCCATGACTAGATCCAACCCCGCAGTTATTCCCTTCCCGAAACGCTTTGAGCCGCTCGACTGCCTGGATGGCCCTGTCTGTCATTTCCAGGCGGCGGCTGAGGTGCGGGTGGCGATGTTGCACAAGCTGTTCTCGATTCTGGCCCGCTCGGAGGCGACTGCTTCCACCGCAAGGGACTTGCACGAGCTCTGCCAGAATGCCCGCGAACTGCTCAACGACGTGGTGGTGCTCTACCGCAGTTCACTGGCACAGGCAGAGGGGAGGGCAACCCATGAATAAGCCCAGCACCAGCTACCTGCCGACCCATGACGGCCATCGCGGCGCGGTGATCAAGTGGCCGGTCAATTGTCATCAGGCCTTCGACAAGGGCGTCGCCAGCGCCCAGACCTGGCTGAGCAACGACAACACCGGCTGGCTCTGGGCCAACCTGATTCTCGAGCGCGACGCGCTGCCCCCAGGGGCGCAGCGCCGGGCCTTCGAGATCGGTTTCCT
The DNA here is from genome assembly GCA_036675435.1 of Ramlibacter sp. Taxonomy (GTDB): domain Bacteria; phylum Pseudomonadota; class Gammaproteobacteria; order Burkholderiales; family Burkholderiaceae_C; genus Ramlibacter. Next base: position 498 of record JAKFEZ010000203.1, read on the forward strand.
CAGCCGGGTGCACCAGCGGTTGTGCTCACCCTACGGCGGCAATCACCAGGCGAGGAAGACCTGTTTGAAGCTTTGAACGAGTCGGCGACCTCGGCGGGCTGTCACTGCGCGCCGCGGTCGCCCCTACGAGCCGGAGTCATCGAAACAGTAATTCTGAGACGGCACACTAGCGTCGCGACACGAATAATCTGTCGCTTTCCGTGGGAGCGGCCGGGCGGCGCTCCGCTTCAGCCGCGATACTTTCAGCGCCTTCAAGGTCAATCGCGGCTAAAGCCGCTCCTACGCAAGCCTGGCGTTGAACCGACACATCATGGTTGACGCGACACCCATTAGCCGTGTCGCGACGAGCCCTGCCGTAACCGATCAGGAGGTCGGTCGTGTCCGGCAAATCCCATTGCGTTGACCTTCCCGGCTCTGCTCAGCGCGTGTCGATGCGGTTCGACAGCCAGTTGAGTGCGCGGCCCGGCCGGGTCAGGGCCTCGATGAAGCTCTGGCCCCAGTAGCGGATGTGGTTGGCCTCCAGCACGGCGTACATCTCCTGGTGGCGCGCGCGGCGTTCCTCCAGCGGCATGTCCAGCGCGGTGTGGATCGCGTCGGCCATGGCGCCGCGGTCGTGCGGGTTGACGATGAGCGCCGCGCCCAGTTCGGCGGCGGCGCCGGCGAACTGCGAGAGGATCAGCACGCCCGGGTCGGCCGGGTCCTGGGCGGCGACGAATTCCTTGGCCACCAGGTTCATGCCGTCGCGCAAGGGCGTGACCAGGCCGATCCGCGCCATGCGCATGACCATGGCGATGTCCGCGCGCTGGTGGTTGCGGCTCACGTAGCGCACCGGCACCCAGGAAACGGCGCCGAAGCGGCCATTGATGTGCCCCACCTTGGCGTTCACCGCCGCATCGATTTCGAGGTATTCGGGGATGTCCTGGCGGCAGCCGGGGGCGATCTGCAGGTAGGTGATGTGGCCGTGCCAGCCGGGGTATTTCTCGAGGAAGAGTTCGTAGGCGTCGAGCCGGTTGACGATGCCCTTCGAATAGTCGAGGCGGTCCACGCCCACCATCAGGGCGCGGCCGACCAGGCTTTCCGCGAGTTCCGCGGCGCAGGCGGTGTGCGTCGAGGCCTCTGCCAGGCGGCGAAAGCCGTCGGTGTCGACCCCCACCGGGAACACGCCGACGCGAAAGTGTTGATGGCCCAGGTGGTAGTGCCGTCCGTCGGGGGTTGCCGCGCCGACCACGCTGGTCAGGTAGCGGGCGAAGTTGCCCGCGTCGTTGTCGGTCTGGAAGCCGATCAGGTTGTATTCGGTGAGCGCGCCGACCAGTTCCGCGTGGTGGGGCAGGGTGGTCAGGAAGTCGGGCGGGGGCATCGGGATGTGCAGGAAGAAGCCGATGCGGTTGGCGTGGCCGCGCGCGCGCAGGGCCTGCGCCAGCGGTATCAGGTGATAGTCATGCACCCAGAGGATGTCGTCCGCTTCGAGGAGCGGGCCGAGGCGCTCGGCAAAGAACTCGTTGACCCGCCGGTAGCCGTCGAAATCGGCCTCGCTGAACTCCGCGAGATCGACCCGGTAGTGCAGGATCGGCCACAACACGCGGTTGGCGAAGCCGTTGTAGTACTCCTGGAAGTCCTGCGGGCGCACGTCGGTGAGCACGTACTTCAGGTGCCCGCACTCGATGGTGGTGGGCGGCGGCGGCTCGTCGGACACCTGCCCGCTCCAGCCGAACCAGAGCCCGTCGCGCCCCTGCATGGTGGCCTCCACCGCCACCGCGAGGCCGCCCGGCGCGGACCCGCCGTCCTCGTCGGGAATCGCTACCCGGTTGGAAATCACCACGAGCCGCGGCATAGGCCTTCCTCCCAACTGATGGACAGGCGCATCGCGGTGTTGACCAGCCCGGCCATCGAGTAGGTCTGCGGAATGTTGCCCCACATCTCGCCGGTATGCGGATGCAGATCCTCGGCCAGCAGGCCGTAGGTATTGCGTGCGGCGACCAGTTCGGCATAGCGCTCGCGGGCTTCGTCGCGGCGGCCGATCGCCGCCAGGGCGTCCAGATACCAGAACTTCACCACCAGGAATGCGGTCTCGGGCAGGCCGAAATCGTCGGCCGTGGCATAGCGCAGCAGGTGGCCGTTGACGTTGAGCTCGCGGCCCACGCACTCCACGGTGGCGATGAAGCGCGGATCCTTGGCGTCGATGATCCCCAGTTCGTTCATCAGCAGCACGCTGGCGTCGAGGTCGTCGTGGCCGAAGGTGCCGGTGAAGGACTGGCGGCGCTCGCTCCAGGCGTCATGCAGGATGCGTTCGCGCAGGCGCCGCGCCTCCGCGTGCCAGGTGCGGGCCTCTTGCGCGAGGCCGAGCCGTGCGGCAATGCGCCCGACCCGATCGCAGGCGACCCAGCACAACAGCGCCGAGTGGGTGTGCACGCGCTGGCGGCCGCGATATTCCCAGATGCCGGCATCGGGCTCGAAGGCGAAGCAGGCCGCCCGCGCGGCGAGCGACTCGAGCAGGCGCAGCATGCCTTCATCGCCCGGCTTCGGCAGGCGTTCGTCGACGAAGCTCTGCGCCACGGCCAGCACCACGGAACCGAAGACGTCGTGCTGGATCTGCTCGACGGCCTGGTTGCCGACCCGCACCGGCCCGTGGCCGAGGAAGCCGGCCAGATCGGGTTCGATCCGCTCGCTGAGGTCCAGGTCGGGCACTATGCCGTACAGGGGTTTGAGCTCGGCCCCGCCGGTCGCCACCGTGGTGATGAAATCGACGTAGCGCTCCATGGTCCTGGTCGCGCCGAGGCGGTTGAGTGCCTGGATCACGAAATAGGCGTCGCGCAGCCAGCAGTAGCGGTAATCCCAGTTGCGTTGCGTGCCGGGCGCTTCCGGGATCGAGGTGGTCACCGCCGCGATGATCGCGCCGGTTTCCTCGAAGTTGCACAGCTTGAGGGTGATCGCGGCGCGGATCACCACCTCCTGCCACTCGAAGGGGATCGCCAGCGCGCGCACCCACTCGTGCCAGCAGGCGCTGGTGCGCTTGAGGAAGGTCTTGACCAGCTCTTCCGGGGCGTCGTCGAGCGGCTCGTCGACGCCCATCACCAGGCTGATCGGGCGGGTGAGGGCGAACGGGGTCTCGCGCAGGATATAGGACAGCGGCGCATCGGTGGTCAGGCGGATGGTGTCGTCGCCGCCCAGGTAGCGGATGTGGCTGGACCCGGCAACGGCCTGGCAGGGCTTGCCGTAGCCATGGGTCGGGCGCATGCGCAGGGTCACCCGGGGCAGCCCCTGCAGCGGCTCGATCAGGCGGCACAACTGGGCCGGGCGGAAGTTGCGCCCATACTGGGGAAAGCGCGGGGCGAAATCGGTGATGCGCACGGCGTTGCCGGCGGCATCCTGGAGGGTGGTGCTGATGATCGCGGTGTTGCGCAGGTATTCCGAGCGGCTGCTGCTCATCCCGTCGAGCAGGCAGTCGCTGAAGCCCTTCTCCTCGTCGCCGGCGAGCAGGCGCGAGAAGGCCGGATCGCCGTCGAA
>JAKFEZ010000229.1:0-3978 GCA_036675435.1 Ramlibacter sp.
GTGCGCCGGAACGGCGGCAGCGGATGGCGCTTGAGTGCATTGAGGGTCACGTCCAGCTTCACTTCCTTGGATACGCCGTGCAGGGTCAGCGTGCCGTATACAGAGGCATGCCAGGGGTCGATGGGTTCGATCCGGGTGGAAATGAAGGTGGCGGTCGGGAACTCACTGGCGTCGAGCAGATTGTTCGCCAGCGCGGCCTTGTTCCACTTCTCGTCGCCCAGGTCCAGATGTTGCAAGGGCACGCTGACCTCGAGCTTGGCCGTGGTCCAGTCGTCCGGATCGAATTCCAGCTCGCCCGTGCTGCCGGAGACGGTGCCGATGGCCCTGGAGAAACCAGCGTGCTCCACCGCGAACATGACCCGGGTATGCACTGGGTCCAGCTGGTAGCTTGCGCCCGCCGCCATGGCCGGCAGCGCCGGCATCCACGTGCACAAGCATGCGAGCAGCAGGCAGGCGGTGGCGCGGGAGAGGCGTGGTGTCATGGGCGGGGATTCTAGGTCGGCCTTGCTGAAGATAACCCGCTTGCACACGCAACGGTCCGTTGCGACGATGCCGTGGGACTCATGGAAGGGGATGCAGGCCGATGAGGCAGGGAATGAGATTACGCGCGTGGTTGTTCGGATTGGCCATGGCCTGCGCGGGCGCGCAGGCGGCCGTGCCCGAAATCCCGCGTTTCCGGGTGCTGGGCGCCGCCGATGGCCTGCCGGCCACCACGATTCCCGCGCTGGCGCGGGATCGCGAAGGCTATCTGTGGATCGCCACCTGGGACGGACTGGCGCGTTACGACGGCGTGGGTTTCCGCGTCTGGCGACACGACCCCCAAGATCCGTCCTCGCTGCCCGGCAACGTGGTGCAGGCCTTGCACATCGATGCGCAGGACCGGATCTGGATCGCCACCGAAAACGGTGGGCTGACCATGATGGACGCCGCGCGCAAGGGCTTCCGCCATTACCGCAAGGCAGACCATCCGCAGATGGCCAGCGACGATGTGTTCGCCATCACCAGCCGTGGCGATGCGATCTGGTTCGGCAGTTTCGGCGGCGGGCTGTGCCGGCTGGGCGGGGACGGCAAGATCACCCACTTCGCGGCGAGCGAAACCCAGGCCGACGGCCTGCCATCCGATGACATCCTCTCGCTCGCCTTCGACAGCAAGGGCGTGTTGTGGATCGGCACTTTGTCTGGCCTGGCGCGCTATGACGGCGACACCATGCGCCGCGTTCCCGTTCCACAGGGCGAATCGCCGAGGATTTATTCGGTGACGGCGAATGGCGACGGCATGTGGGTCGGCACCTCCGAGGGGATGTTTCGGCTCGATGCGAGCGGCAAATGGACGGTACCGGCTTGGTCGCCGATGTTCGCCCGTCCCAATGCGGTGATCACGATGGTCAACGCGGGAGATGGCGAATACTGGCTGGGCGGCCAGGGCGGACTTTGGCGCACGGAAGGCGATGGCGCGCCGGCGCCGGTCGGCCAGGATCCGGAAGGCGGTGGAGTGGGCCGGGTCCTGCAGGCCCTGCTGCGCCAGCCCGACGGGGGCATGTGGGTGCCGCTGACGACGCGCGGCCTGGGTTACCTGCGGTCGGACTGGCGTCGCATCGCCGCGCTCTCGACCGCGCAAGGACTGGGTGGTGGCCTGTACCGCGGCATTGCCCCGGCACGCTCCGGCGGCGTGTGGCTGACCAGCAGCAAGGGAATCATCGAACAACTCGATACCGCCAGCGGCGAAATCACGCGCATTCCCTGGCACGAGGAAACGCTGAAGGACGCACGCCTGATGTCGGTGCTGGAGGACCGGCGCGGCCGCTTGTGGCTGGGATATGGCAGCGGGTTGGCGCGCATCGATCTTGCCGACCATGCCCTGCGGCGCTGGACCAGCGAGGATGCGGAGGATCCGACGCCCGCCACCGGCCCGGTCGACTGGCTGGCCGAAACCGCCGACGGCAGCGTATGGCTGTCCGGCCTGGGTGGCGGATTGCAGCGCCGCGAAGGCGAAAGCGGCAAGGTGCTCGACGACATCACCGCAGAATCCGGCCACGGCCTGAGCGCGGTCGACACCGAATCCATCCAGGTTGGCGCGGATGGCGAGCTGTGGCTGGCCGGTGCGCAGGGCCTGCTGCGCTGGGAGCAAAAGTTGCGCCGGTTCGTGCCGGCCGCGGGCACCGGCAGCGAGCGGGTGTTCTCGTTCGCTTTCCAGGATTCCGCGCATCTGTGGCTGCATCGCTTGTCCGGTCTGGAGCTGTGGCGGAGGGAAGGACAAGGCTGGCGGCGCGGGCAGCGCCTGGCTACGGCCGAAGGCGTGCCCGCGGTGGAATCCACCGGCTTGCAGATCGATGCCGGGAAACGCCTGTGGCTGGCCACGCGCCGCGGCCTGTTCCGCGTCGATCCGCGCTCCGGCCAGGTGCGCAATTTCGGCGTGCGCGATGGCCTGCTCAGCCAGGAATTCAACGACCGCGCCTTGCTGCTGACCGGCGACGGAGTGCTGGTAGGCAGTACGGCGGATGGTTCGGTGATGCTGCTCGACACGAAGTTGCCCGATCCCGTACCCGTGGTTCCCAATCTGGTGGTGGATGGGATCCATGTCAGCCGCGATGATCAGGCCATCGAATTGCCAAGCGCGGGCGGCTTCGTGCTGCAACCCGGCGACCAGGAGCTCCAGGTCAGCGTACGCCTGCTGGCCTTCGAGAATCCGCTGGCCAACCGTTACCGTTCGCGCCTGCAGGGTTTCGACAAGGACTGGGTGGACCAGGGTGCCAGTGGCGAGCGCGTGTTCTCGGCGTTGCTTCCCGGCGACTACGTGCTGCACGTGCAGGGTTTCGATGCGGCCGGCAATGCTTCCCGTGAGCGCACGCTCAGCTTCCGGGTGCCGCCGCCGTGGTGGCGCAGCCGCTGGGGCATCGCTCTGTTCACGTTGCTCGGGCTCGCGCTGTTGTGGATCGCCGGTGCGATGTACCGGCGCCGCTTGCGCCGGCGCGCCATCTGGCAGCTGGCCGAACACAAGCGCGAACTGGCCGAACAGGCCTCGCTGGCCAAGACCCGGTTCCTGGCCACGCTGGGGCATGAAGTGCGCACGCCGATGACCGGGGTCATGGGCATGAGCGAACTGTTGCTGGCCACGCCGCTGGATGAAAAGCAGCGCGGCTATACCCATGCCATCCAGAACGCGGGGTCGCACCTGCTGCGACTGGTCAACGATGCGCTCGACATCGCCCGCATCGAGGCCGGCAAGCTGGAACTGCAGCAGCAGGATTTCGACCTGCGTGCGCTGGTGGACGAAGTGGTGGCGCTGATGGCGCCGGTGGCGGTGCAACGCGGCCTCGGCTTCGCCGATGACATCGATGCCGCCACACCCGCGGCCCTGCAGGGCGATCCGCTGAGGGTGCGGCAGATCCTGCTCAACCTGCTCGGCAACGCGATCAAGTTCACCGAAAAGGGCGGGGTCAGCCTGCGCGTGTCGCCTGCGGTTCCGCATGGAGTGCGTTTCGAGATCGCCGATACGGGGCCGGGCATCAGCCAGGAACAACAGGGCAGGTTGTTCCAGCGCTTCGAGCAGGCCGAAGGCGCGCGCACCACCGCGCGCTATGGGGGCAGCGGCCTGGGCCTGGCGATCTGCCAGGAACTGGCGGTGGCCATGGGTGGGCGCATCGGCGTGGACAGCACGCCGGGCGTGGGCACGCGCTTCACCGTGGATCTGCCGCTCGCTTCGGCAACGGCGTTGCCGAAAACGCCCGCCAGGACGCCTGTCGACTCCGCACCAAACTCATCGGGTCCCTTGCGCATCCTGCTGGTCGAGGACGATGCGATGGTCGCCGAAGTGATCGCCAGCCTGCTGCGCGCGCGTGGCCATCACGTCAGCCATGCGGCGCATGGATTGGCGGCGCTGACGATAGCTGCGACAGGCAGGTTCGATATTGCGCTGCTGGACCTGGACCTGCCGGGCCTGGATGGTTTGGCGCTGGCGCGGCAGTTGCACCGGCAGGG
>JAKFEZ010000008.1:0-20118 GCA_036675435.1 Ramlibacter sp.
GCGTGGAAAGTGCCGCAGCACCGTCTCAGGCGGCGAATCTTGCTTCCAGTGCACGCCATTGCGTTGTGAACGCACCTAACAGTGCCGCCGCTACGGCGGTTCCAGGCTCCCGCAATCGGCACACCAGTAGATCGCGCTGGGCCCATGCTTCTGCCAACTCCACGACGGCGATCTGATTGCCGGACTCGAGGTGACGCAACAATGCCCGCGGAAGCACGCTGACACCGAAACCGCGCGCGACAAGTTCCAGAACGCCTTCGACTGACGGGACGCTGACTTTCACCTTGAGCGTGGCGCCGACTTGATAGGCTCGCATTAGGAGGTGCGTGTGCAGTGCAGTGGCTTCGCCCCAGGCGACCCAGTCATACGAAAGCGATTCTTCAAAACGGATTGCGTCACGCGCCGCAAGCACATGTCCTGGCGAGGCAATCAACACAAGCGGGTCAGCGCCAAGCCGCGCTGTGACCAAGCCGTCCGCTTTCACAGAGTCCGTCACTAGCCCCACGTCTGCAGTGCCGGCGTGCAGCGCATGCACCGTCAGCTCGCTACTGCTTTCGCGCACCACTACGCGCAGCCCAGAATGAGAACCCAGCACATCACCGATAACTCTAGACAGCGGTCGCGCCATCGCCGAACTGTTGGCAAGAACGACAGCGCTTGCGACGCCGGGCGGACCAGGCGCTGCGACATCCCGGCGCAAGGCATCGAGCTGGTGGAGAAGCAGGCGCGCATGGCGCGCCAGGGCGTCACCAGCAGCTGTAGCCACAACACCGCGTGCGTGCCGGCGTAACAATGAGATGCCGGCGCTCTCCTCCAGCCCCCGGATGCGTGCGCTCACCGCGGCGAGGGTGAGGTTGGAGCAGCTCGCAGCCTCTGTCATGCTTCCCGTTTCGCAGGCGTAGAGAAAAACACGCAGATCTGTCCAGTCAAACCGCATCTGCGCATTATGAAGAACAGGCGCGAGAAAGTCCCTCAACAAATGATTGATGGTACGCACGACGAACCTGGCGCACAGTGATCCCATGTTCCACGAGGCCATCCCAGACTTCTTCATCGTGTGTCTGATCTTCTTCGGCGCGGGCGCGGTCAAGGGCATTCTCGGAATGGGGTTGCCAACGATGGCGATGGGCCTGCTAGGGCTCGTAATGCCGGTGGCAAATGCCGCCAGCCTCCTGACGCTCCCCTCATTGGTAACGAACCTCTGGCAAGCGGCAGTCGGACCCGGCGTCGCGCTCATCGTGCGACGCTTGTGGCTCATGCAGGTAGGCATCATTGTGGGCGTAGCTCTCGCGCCGGCGCTTTTCCCCGGGCGACAGGACGCTTTCGGCCGGCACTTGCTCGGCGGATGTCTGGCGGCTTACGGTGTACTGGGGCTGGTTGGCTGGCGGCCGAGTCAGCTCCCAGCGAGATGGGACAAGCTGGTCGGCCTCCTCATCGGCGCCTCAACCGGCATCATCACCGGATTGACTGGAGTTTTCGTGTTGCCTGCTGTGCCCTATCTGCAGTCACTTGGTTTGCGAAAGGACGCGATGGCGCAGGCGCTCGGGCTGTCTTTCACGACATCGACGCTGGCGCTGGCGTTGATGTTGGCCTTTCAGGGGCACCTGACGCTGGGGACTTCTCTGGCTTCGGCGCTGTTGGTGATTCCAGCTGCGCTTGGGATGGGGCTCGGACAGATCATTCGCAGCGAAATGGGTGAGGCGGTGTTTCGCCGCTGCTTCTTCTTCGGGCTACTGCTTCTTGGTGGGTGCCTGCTAGTGCTCTAACGCTGGCCGAAAGTAGACGTCAGGTGTTTCGACGCCGCTGTGCGACCGTCCACAACTGCCGCCCAGCCCGTCAGGTGGTCTCCAGCCGCTCTTCGCCGAGCCGATACCAGGCGCCCGGGTGTCCTCAGACTTGATCCGGTGCGTTCAACGATCCGACCGCTCGACGACGACCTCGCTGAACTGGATCACCGGCGCGATGTCGGTGTAGTTGGGGAGGTCGCCCCGGATCTCGGCGCCGTGCTCCTGCATGACGGCCTGGTAGCCCTCGGCCGAACCACAGATGAACGCGCACATCGCCACGAAGGCGGGCGGTGCACCAGGCGCTCTGCCGGTCAAACCTTTTTCAACGGTGTAGTAGGCGCAGGCACTGCCCAGCCTGGCCTTCACCATCGGCATGTGGCGGTCGCGGTAGTAGGCGTGGTCGAAGCGCGCGCCTTCGGTGTAGGGGTACATCACGTTGACCTTGATCATGTGGTTCTCCTTGTCATCATTGCCGTCGTCGCCCCAGGAATTCTAGTGACCGCCGTGGCGCACAGCCTGGGGTGCTTGGCCCTTGCGCATTGGGCGGCAGCCAAGTCTTCATCATACGTGCGACTGCTGATGGTCGCTGTTCCCGACCCCACGGACCCCAACTTCCCAGCCGCTGATCGCCCCTCGCGCGGTCCACGATGAGGGCGCTGCTTCCCGCAAGGCCGTAAGGACCTGCTCAGGACGACATTAGCGGCGCCCACCGCGTCGTTGCCACCGACGAAGCTGATCTCGCCGCGGAGTGCAGGGCCTTCGTGAGCATCACTCGCCGTGCAGCGAATTCGACAGTCGAAACGGCCAAGCCAATCGCAGCGAGCGCCCTCCGCCGTCGACGACAAGGGCGGAGAGTCCTACCACGCCATCGGCAGCGATCTCGTGCACGCTCGCCACGCCATCCACTTCGCGCATCAAACGCTCGGCTTCGCGCAGCGTCCGTGGAGCAGCCAGCGGGTGCGGCTTCTTCATCCCGTCGCTGTAGTTGTGGGGCGCGAGATCCAACAGCAGCGAAAGCAGGAACTCATCGAATGCCTTCGACGCATGTGGCGGCAACTGGATACCCGCGGACTCGTAGGTCAGGGCGAGATTCATCGCACTTTGCCAAGCGTTCTCCAGCTCGCCGGAAAACGGCAGGAGCGAGAAGCGAACCGGGTCATCAAGGCGACGGCCCAGCCGGTCCGCGCAAAGCGCGTCAAGCGATGCCAAGTCGATCCGCAAAGACCGTTGAGCGAAGTCGGCATCAAAGGCAAGCTGGCTGGGCAGATTCGGGCACATGGGAACGGTCTGTCCGCTCAGCCAGGATGCTTCAGCTCGGCCCTGCCGCACCCAAGCCGAACCGCTGGTGCAGGACATGATCAGCATCAAGCGCTTGAAGTCTCCTGCATCGATATGCACAGGGGCAGAGTACTTCAGAGAGACGATGCGCAATGCGCCAGCGCGAATGACTTCCAGCTCCGAAGACACGCCACGATTGCTGCCGTGGATGCGCACCGAGTGCGGGCAATAGATCCGTGTCACTGCATCGATAGTTTCGTCAAGGTCGGCGGTACGCAGCCGCAACTGCCCAGTGTCTGACATTCTCATCCTCTCGCGTTCGCTTGCGGAAATCGGATACTGCTGCGGATTGCGGATCGCGCGAGCGGTTGCCTCATTGCAACATCAACGCCATGAGCAGCAATCTGGGATTTTGGTCGGTCGATCCAGCCGCGGGCGTGCTGACATGTTGTCCGAAGGCAACCGAGATTCTCGGCAACTCCGGAGAACACTCGCTCATGCTTCGCGATGTGCTGTTGCGGCTGCATGCGGCCGATCGGCGGCGCCTGCTGCGGGTGGGACTCGCATCCCTCAGAAGGCGGTCGATGTTCGATATCGTCGCGCTGATACGCATGCCCGAAGGGGTCAGGCTGCTGCGAGTGATCGGCGGTCCCGGCTACGATGTGGGAAGGCGCAATGCTCAAATGCACGGTGTCATCGAAGTAATCGCCCTCGAAGGTGCCTGTGGTCTTCCGAAACGGCCCTTCTGACATCTGCTTTCGAGGACAGGCCCTCGCTAGACCGCTGTCAGCAACAGCCCGCGCTGCACCGCCGGACGGCCCAGCAGGAGCAAGCCGACGCTGGCGATCGCTGTGACCCGGCGGCCCAGATGGTTAGCCAGTCGCCCATGACGGACGAACGCGGATGATCGACTTCCCCGAGCGTCGCTCGGTCCGGTTGAACGCGGCCGCCGCATCGTCGAGGGGCGCGATGATGCCGATGTTCGTCCGCAGCCGCCCGTCCCGCACTCGCTGCACGATCTCACTCAGTTGCGCACGATCGGACTCGACAACGAAGTCGATCGCCAGACCGTCGGCGGGCCGTGCCTCGATCGGCCCGACGATGGACACCATCGTTCCGCCGGCTCGAACCAGGCGCGCGGACTGCTTCCCGATATCGCCGCCGATGAGATCCAGCACCAGATCGACTTCGCCAACGTCTTCCAGGGCTTGGCTGTCGAGATCGACGAACTCGTTCGCGCCGAAGTCCAGCGCCCGCTGACGGTCGGCGGCGCGGCCGGTGCCGATCACGTAGGCACCGAACTCACGTGCGAGTTGCGTCACTATCGAGCCGACCGCGCCGGCGGCGCCATGCGCGATCACGCGCTGCCCCGCACGAAGGCGGCCGTGCACGATCAGCCCCTGCCACGCGGTGAGGCCCGAGATCGGAAGGCTCGCGCCCACCGTGAAGTCGACATCGCCCGGCAGCGGCGCGAGGTTGCGTGCCTCGACGGCCACGTACTCCGCCAGGGTGCCGTCGCGATACCAGTCGGTGAGGCCGAACACCCGCTGTCCGACCGACAGCCCCGTCGTGCCATAGCCGAGGGCGGTGACCACTCCGGCGAGCTCGTGCCCGGGGATAGCCGGTGCACGATCGCGGCCGAGGCGATCGGCCCAGGTCGAGGGCCAATCCAGCTCGGTGTTGACGAATCCCGATGCATGAACCTGAACGATGACGTCGTTGATCGCAGCCCGCGGCTCGGGCCGCTCCACCAGCTTCATCCCGGCCGTTCCCGCAGCCTGGTCCGTCACAACAATCGCCTTCATCATGCATCCCCCTTTGTTGCCATGTTCCCGGATGACCCGACCTGGGTCAACATGCCACTGTGTTCGGCCGTCCGCCAAAAGTAGCCAGGAAACCTGAAGTGCCGGTTTGAGTACCATCGCAGTTCGGAACGCGCTGCTCAAGCATTCACGTGGAGTCAGCAGCTTGAACGAACGATCGGTATCACGCATTTCGCCGAAGGATCTAGAGAGCCTGCTGGCAACTCTCGATCTCAACTTCGTCGGACTTTCGGAATGCCTGGTGAGTAGGGGCTACAGCCTGGAGCTGGGCGGCGTGAATGCGCCGGGAATTCACTACAACATCGTTGGCACCGGTCGCGCCGTGATTGGCGACCGCGAACCCGTGCCTTTGATGCCCCACACACTGATCGTTCTGCCGCCCAATTCACCGTTCCGAATCGAGGTGGAAGGCAGCAACGGCTTCACAGGCCTGCGTTCGATCAAGGGAGAACCGCGAACGCCACTGTCGGGCACCATGCGCCGGGTGGCAGGCGCTGGAGATCCGTCGCTCATGCTGGTGTGCGGGTACTTCCACGCGATTTATGGCGCCTCCACAGACCTCTTCGGCGGTTTGACTGAGCCCATCGTCGAACAGTTCGACGTCGATGATCAAGTCGACACCAAGCTCCAGGCAGCACTCCGCGAACTCGTGGCGCAGGAAATCGGCAGCGGTGCAATGAGCGCTGCCCTGCTAAAGCAAGTCATCGTATTGCTTTTGCGCCGCTCACTGGTTTCCATGAACGCATGGGTGGAGCGCTTCTCGGTGCTTAGCGATCCACTGATCGCCCGAGCGTTTGCCGCAATGGCCATGCGTCCTGGGGACGACCACTCTCTGCAAAGTCTCGCCGATGTGGCTTGCCTCAGTCGATCTGCCTTTGCGGCCCGATTCACCGGGGTCATCGGCAAGTCGCCGATGCAGGTGCTTCGCGAGCTCCGGCTGCGGCAAGCGCTGCAGCAGCTCAAGGCCTGCGACGTGGCAGTTGAACTCATCGCCCGCAATGCCGGTTACGCCAGCCGCAGCAGCTTCATCAAGGCATTCCGAAAGTGTTACGGATGGATCCGTCCGAGGTGCGTCGCAGCGTCGCGATTGGGGATTAACTCCTATCAGGACGTGCGATGAGGTGCGACGTTGAGCTTAAAGTACGTCCGGGACCGCGGAGGCACGCGACCGGCCGCCCGTGAACGGATGGAGGCGCACGTCGCGCCGCCAGGGTTGGTGAGCTGCCCCCGGGCCTGTCAGCGCAGCGACGCCAAGTGCGCAGCCAGCAACTCGATCTCGGCGTTGCTGAGCTCGGAAAGCAGCGGATCCGGGTTCGCGGCGGTTCCATGCGACCGGTTGCCGCTGCGCATCAACTGCAAAGCCCAGGCGGTGTAGCGCGCCTTCTGCCCTGCGAGCCGTGCCACCCCCGCAGGAGTCCCCTGCAACGCCGGCCCGTGGCAGCCGGCACATCGCAAGCGATCGGCCAAGGCGCGGCCCGCATCGCTGCCTGGCAACTGCGGGTTGGGAGGGGGTGTCAGTGCCGCATAGTGTTCAGCGAGGTCTTCGACATCCTTCTGGCTCAACTCTGCGGCAAGGCCAGTCATCACAGGGGCAGTGCGCTTGCGCTCTCGGAATGCACCCCACTGCGAAAGGAAGTAGGGCTTCGGCTGCCCTTCAAGCAGCGGCACTGTTGAGTGAATCGTTTCGGTGGACGAATGGCAAGATGCGCAGCGCGCCGCGGAGAGCCGTGCACCGGCCGCCACGTCGCCAGCCGCCGCGCCTTGCGCGATCAGCAGGCAGCCCAACAGGGCAGTGGCTGAAGCTACGCGCCGAGCAGGATCAGGGATCACGTTGCGTGCTCCTTGGACGAAGTCCTCATGATGAATGATGCGGTACGAATCGGCAATTCGCAGGAACGAGTGGAAAGATAGCGAGGTCGGCCGCGCACGGCTCGATGCCCACCATCACTCGCAATGACCCGTGCTGCCATGACCAAACGCGGGCTCATGCGAGATAGGCCAGCGGACAGAGATCTGGATCGCAGTGGACGACCATGGCCTCAGAAGACAAAAAGCCTTGATGATTCAAGACTTTTTGCTGCTGTGGGGGACTTCTATGGACCTCGGTAGACGAGGTCTTGGCGGAGCAGGTGGGATTCGAACCCACGGTACGGCATAACCGTACACCGGATTTCGAGTCCGGCGCATTCGACCACTCTGCCACCGCTCCTGAATTCGGTTCGCGTGGTGCGAAGCCGATTATTCTAGCCGATCGCGGGAGGCCTCAGCTCGGCCACGCCGCCCATGTAGGGGCGCAGGGCCTCGGGGACTTCCACGCTGCCGTCGGCGCGCTGGTAATTCTCCAGCACCGCCACCAGCGTGCGGCCCACCGCCAGGCCGGAGCCATTGAGCGTATGGACCAGCTCGTTCTTGCCCTGGGCGTTCTTGAATCTGGCCTGCAGCCGGCGGGCCTGGAAGGCTTCGCAGTTCGACACCGAGCTGATCTCGCGGTAGGTGTCCTGCGCCGGCAGCCATACCTCCAGGTCGTAAGTCTTGGCCGCGCCAAAACCCATGTCGCCGGTGCACAGCAGCATCACACGGTACGGCAAGCCCAGCTTCTGCAGAACGGCTTCGGCATGGCCGGTCATCTGCTCCAGGGCTTCGTAGCTGCGCTCGGGATGCGTGATCTGCACCATCTCGACCTTGTCGAACTGGTGCTGGCGGATCATGCCGCGGGTGTCACGCCCGGCGCTGCCCGCCTCGGACCGGAAACACGGCGAATGGGCGGTGAGCATGATGGGCAGTTCGGACTCGCCCACGATCTCGTCGCGCACGAAGTTGGTCAGGGTCACTTCGCTGGTGGGAATCAGGTACAGCGCCGCGTGGTCGGGCACCTCCTCGCCCTCCTGCCCGCCCTTTTTGGCGGCGAACAGGTCGGCTTCGAACTTGGGCAACTGGCCCGTGCCGCGCAGCGTTTCTGCATTGACGATGTAGGGCGTATAGCACTCGGTGTAACCATGCTCCTGGGTCTGCACGTCCAGCATGAACTGCGCCAGGGCGCGATGCAACCGGGCCATGGGGCCCTTCATCACGGCAAAGCGCGATCCGCTGAGCTTGACGCCGGTGGCGAAATCCAGGCCCAGCTTCTCGCCGATGTCGACGTGGTCGCGCGCGGCAAACCCCAGCGCGCGTGGCTGGCCCCACTTGCGCACCTCGACGTTGCCGTGCTCGTCGGCGCCTACAGGCACGCTCTCGTGCGGCAGGTTGGGAACGGCCAGCAACAGCGCCTGCATCTCGGGCTGGATCTGCTCCAGGCGGGCGGCGGAACTGTCCAGCTCGGCCTTGAGCGCCGCAACCTGCTGCATCGCGCCATCGGCAGATTCGCCCTTGGACTTGAGCTGCCCGATCTGCTTGGACAGCTGGTTGCGCTGCGCCTGCAGTTCTTCGGTGCGGGTCTGGATGGCCTTGCGCTCGGCCTCCAGACCGGTGAAGGCCGCCACGTCCAGGAAAGCTTGCGGCTTCTTGCGCGCCTCCAGCCGGGCGATGACCGAGGGCAGGTCTTTTCGTAACAGAGTGATATCGAGCATCCGGCGATTTTAGTGGGAGCGTTAGCATCGGCTCCCCTGGACACCGGAGAGACAGCGATGGACATCGAACCCTACCTGACTTTCAACGGCGACTGCGAAGCGGCACTCGACTTCTACACGCAATGCCTGGGTGGCAAGGTGACCATGCTGCATCGCTACGCCGGCACGCCGATGGACAACGAGCAGCTCCCCCCCGAGTGGAAGAACAAGGTGATGCACGCCACGTTCGAAGCGGAAGGCCAGCGCCTGATGGCCAGCGACAACGTGCCGGGACAACCGTTCAAGGGCTATAGCGGCTTCTCGATTTCCATCAACATCCCCAAGGATGCCGCCCGCGGCGCGCAGGTGTTCACCGCGCTGGCGCAGGGCGGGCGCATCGAAATGCCCTACCAGAAGACGTTCTGGGGCGCCCAGTTCGGCATGCTCACCGACAAGTTCGGCGTGCCCTGGATGGTGAACTGCGACGAGTGAAGCCCGGCCCGGCGGGCAAGAAGCCAGTTGCTGCAGCCAGCATCACGCTGTTCGTCAGGCCAGGGTCGCGGGATCCAGGTTGGCGCCGCAAATGACCAGGCAGACCTTCTCGCCCGCCTGCGGCCGGTAGACACCTGCCTGCAATGCCGCTAGGCCCAGGGCCGCTGCCGGCTCCACCGCGAGCTTCATCTGCTGCCACAGCCACAGCTGGGCCTGGCGAATGGCTGCATCGGGCAGCAGCAGCGCCGTGGCGACATGCTGCTGGGTCACCTGCCAGGCAATGGCGCCGATGCGCTTGGCCCCCAGCGAATCGGCAGCGATGCCGCCGACCTCGACATCCACGGGCTCGCCGGCCCGGCGTGCGCGAAACAAGGTCGGCGCCAGCTCGGGCTCCAGCGCCACCACGCGGGCGCCGCCTTCGAACCATCCGGCAATGCCGGCGATCAGGCCGCCGCCGCCCACGCTCACCAGCACGCTGTCCGGCCGTCCGCCCTGCTCCTGCAGTTCGCGCGCCAGTGTGCCTGCGCCGGCCACAACCTCGGGCTGGTCGTACGCATGGGTCAGCAAGGCGCCGGTTTCCTGCTGGCGCGCCAGGCACGCCTGCAGCGCGTCGGCATAGGCCGCCCCTGTCACCACTACCTGCGCCCCGAGTTCGCGCAGCCTGGCCTGCTTCATGGGGCTGGAAACGGTAGGCACGAAGACTTCGCACTTCACGCCCAGGGCCTTGGCGGCCGCGGCCGTGGCGATGCCCGCGTTGCCGCCCGAAGCGACGATCACGCCACTCGACGGGATCGGGTTGGCCAGCAAACGGTTGAGCATGCCGCGGGCCTTGAAGCTGCCGCCGACCTGGGTCTGCTCGAGCTTGAGCCAGACCTCTGCGCACCCGATGCCCATTGCCGTGCCCGGCAGTTTCCACAACGGCGTGGTTCGCAGAAAATCGGCCGGGCCCGCCTGAAAGCGCGATGCCGCCGCCTCGATGTCAGCGCGCATCACAGCTTGAGCCCCTTGGGCAGCGGAAACTTCACGGTCTCCTCGATGCCGTCCATGCGGCGTACCGACACCGCGCCCAGGGTCTTGACGCGATCGATCACTTCCTTCACGAGCACCTCCGGCGCCGACGCGCCAGCCGTCAGGCCCACCCGCGACTTGCCTTCGAGCCATTGCGGCTGCAGCTCTGTCGCGTTGTCCACCATGTAGCTGTCGACACCGAGCTTGCGTGACAGCTCGGCCAGCCGATTGCTGTTGGAGCTGGTCGGGCTGCCCACCACGATGACGACATCGACCTGGCCCGACATGATCTTCACCGCGTCCTGGCGGTTCTGCGTGGCATAGCAGATGTCCTGCTGCTTGGGTTCGCGGATGTTGGGAAAGCGGGCCCGCACGGCGTCCTTGATCTGCGCGGCATCGTCCACCGACAGGGTGGTCTGCGTCACCACCGCCAGCTTGTCGGTCTGGGCCGGCGCGACTCCCGCCACATCGGCCACTTCCTCGACCAGGTGAATGCCATGATCGAGCTGGCCCATGGTGCCTTCCACCTCGGGGTGGCCCTTGTGGCCGATCATGATGAACTCGTAGCCCTCCCGGGCCAGCTTGGCCACTTCGATATGGACCTTGGTCACCAGCGGGCAGGTGGCGTCGAAGATGCTGAAACCGCGGGCGCGCGCCTCGTCCTGCACGGCCTTGCTCACCCCGTGCGCGGAGAAGACCAGGGTCGAGCCGGGCGGCACATCCGCCAGCTCTTCGATGAAGATGGCGCCCTTGGCCTTGAGGTCGTTGACCACGTAGGTGTTGTGCACGATCTCATGGCGCACATAGATCGGCGCGCCGAACTTGCGCAGCGCGCGCTCGACGATTTCGATGGCGCGGTCGACGCCGGCGCAGAAGCCGCGCGGCTCGGCCAGCAGAATCTCGATGTCCTGGCTCATAGCACGCCGATCACCTGCACCTCGAAGGTGACGGCCCGGCCGGCCAGCGGGTGGTTGAAGTCGAACAGCACGGCGTCGGCCTTGCCGTCGCCATCGCCGTCCTGGCCGACCTGCTGCACCGCGCCGGCGTAGCTGGACATGCCGTCGGGCGTGGGAAACTGGACCACGTCGCCCACCCGGTATTGCTCGTCGGGGTCACCCATTTCGTTGAGCAGCCGGCGCGCCACCCACTGCACCATCTCGGGGTTGCGGTCGCCGAAAGCCTCGCCGGCGGGAATCTCGAAGGTGGCGTGGGCGCCCTCTTCCAGACCGACCAGGCGCTTCTCCACGGCCGGCGACAGCTCGCCGGCGCCCAGCGTCAGCGTGGCCGGCTTGTCCTTGAAGGTATTGATGATGTCGCCGCCGGGTCCCGCCAGCCGATAGTGCAGCGTGAGGAAGGAGCCCGGCTGAACCCGGTGCGCGGTGGAGGCCATGGAAGTCCCGATAAACTGCCCTATTGTAGAAACTTGGCCATTCCGTTCGGGCCGAGCCCTGCCGAAGCCCCCGGCCGGGCCGGGGCGACCGGTGGAACTTGACCATGAAGAATCTTCCCCTGGATGCCCGCCCGCGCGAAAAGCTGCTGGCCCGCGGCGCCGCGGCGCTGAGCGACACCGAGTTGCTGGCCTTGCTGCTGCGCACCGGCACGGCCGGCCGCGGCGTGTTGCAGATGGCCCAGGAGCTGCTGGACCCGCCCACGCGCGAGGCGGTCAGCAACAAGCCCGGCGGCGGCTTCGGCGGCATTGCCGGCCTGCTCAATGCGGGGCTGGACGACCTCAAGCGCATCAAGGGCATGGGCGGCAGCGCCAAGCGGGCGGAGCTGGCGGCGGTGCTCGAACTCGCCCGCCGCGCCGTCGGCCAGCAACTGAAGGAACGCGAGGTCTTCTCCTCGCCCGGCGCCGTCAAGCAATACCTGCAGTTGCACCTGGGCGCGCGCCTGCATGAAGTTTTTGCCGTGCTGTTCCTGGATGCGCAGAACCGGCTGATCGCGATGGACGAGCTGTTTCGCGGCACGTTGACGCAGACCAGCGTCTACCCGCGCGAAGTGGTGATGCGCGCCCTGCACCACCACGCCGCGTCGGTGGTGCTGGCCCATAACCACCCCAGCGGCACGGTGCAGCCCTCGCGCGCCGACGAGGCGCTGACCCAGACGCTGAAGGCTGCGCTGGCGCTGGTCGACGTGCGGGTGCTGGACCACGTCATCGTCGCGCCCGGCGACGCGCTGTCGATGGCGGAGAAAGGCCTGCTTTGAAGGAACGGATCGCCGGTGGGGAGATCAGGCCATGAAAGCCCGCTCGCTGAAAGACCTGCAGCAGATACAGCAGAAGCTGGCCGAGCAGCAGAAGCTGGCGGCGGCCAACGAGGCCGCGCGCAAGGAAGCCGAGCGCAAGGCCCATGCCGACAAGACGCTGTTTGCGCGCGCCGCCGGCACGGTAACACCGATCCGCGGCCCCCGCCGCGTTCACCTCGCGCCCGACCAGCCCGCGCCGATCGCGGTGCAGCAGCAGCTGGACGACGAGCGGGTGCTGCGCGAAGCCATCAGCGACGAATTCGACGCAACCACCTTGCTCGACATCGACGACGCCTTGAGCTTTCGCCGCCCGGGCATCGGCACCGACGTGACCCGCAAGCTGCGCAAGGGCGAGTGGACCCTGCAAGGCGAGATCGACCTGCACGGCCTGCGGCGAGAAGACGCGCGCGAAGCGCTGGCCGCGTTCATCCGCGATGCTCACCGGCGCGGCTGGCGCTGCGTGCGGGTGGTGCACGGCAAGGGCCTGGGCTCGCCGGGCAAGACACCGGTGCTCAAGGGCAAGGTGCAAAGCTGGCTGATCCAGAAGAACGAAGTGCTGGCGTTCGTGCAGGCCCGCGGCGATGAAGGGGGCGCGGGGGCGCTGGTGGTGCTGCTGAAGCCGTCCCCCGGGGTGTACTGACGGCTGCGCGGCCGTGCCCTCACCCCAACCCTCTCCCAAAGGGAGAGGGAGTAAGACCCGCCTTCTCACGAGGAGAGGGCGCAAGGGGTCAAACGTGCGTGTTGCGCATCCAGTCGGCGGTCTGAAAAAAGCTTTCTTTGAGGCGCGCGCGCAGGTCGCCTGGCACTTCGGTCTCGCCCATGGCCTGGTCCATGCAGGCCAGCCACTGGTCGCGCTCCTTGATGCCGATGGCGAACGGCATGTGGCGCATGCGCAGCCGCGGGTGGCCAAAGCGCTCGGTGTAGTGCTGCGGGCCGCCCAGCCAGCCGCACAGAAACCAGAACAGGTGCTGGCGGGCCTTGGCCAGGTCGCTGCCATGGGTGGCGCGCAGGTCGGGATAGTGCGGCTCGAGGTCCATCAGGTCGTAGAAGCGCTCCACCAGCGCGCGGACTTTGTCTTCGCCGCCGATCCATTCGAAGGGGGTGGCGGCGGCTGGCTTTTCCTGAATCTGCATAGCCTGATTGTCGCCAACCGGCGCCGCAGGCGCGCGGCGGACGCGCCAATCCCTTACTCCGAGGCGCGCCGCAGCGTCTCCACCACCGGCCGATTCAAGACCTCACGCAGTCCCCACCAGCCCGCGGCCAGGGCCAGGACCGCGCCGGCCAGCGCCCCGGCCACCGGCACCCACAGCGACGCAGTCCAGGCGAAGTCGAAGGCATAGCGTGCCATGCCCCAGCCGACGGCACTGGCCACGATGCTGGCCAGGAAACCGGCCAGAAGGCCCACGCCGACCAGCTCGGCGCGCTGGACCTGCCGCAGCAACACGCCGCTGGCGCCCACGGCCCGCATGATCGCGAACTCGCGCGCCCGCTCTTCCCGGGTCGCGGTGACGGCGGCGAACAGCACCACCACGCCGGCCGCCAGCGTGAAGCCGAACAGGAACTCGACGGCGCGGATCACCTTGTCCAGCACGCCCTGCACCTGGTTGATGGTGCTGGTCATGTCGACGTTGGTGATGTTGGGAAAGGCCCTGACCAGCTGGTTGTCGAAGCCGCGCTGCTCGGGCGCGCGGAACGCGCTCATGTAGGTGATGGGCACTTCTTCCAGCCGGCTGACCGGAAAGATCACGAAGAAATTGGCGCGCATCGAGCCCCAGTCCACCTTGCGCAGCGAGGTGATCGCGGCTTCGGCGGGGATGCCGCCGATGTCGAAGCGCAGCCGGTCGCCCAGCTTCAGTCCCAGCGTTTCCGCGATGCCCTCCTCCACGCTGACGGCGCCGCGCTCTTCGGCGCGCCACTCACCGGCCACCACCAGGTTGTGCGGCGGCTGCACGGCGCTGCTCGACAGGTTGAACTCGCGGTCGACCAGCCGCCGGGCGCGGTCTTCGGTGTAGTCGTCCGGCGACACCGGCCGATCGTTGACGGCGACCAGCCGGCCCCGGATCATGGGATACCAGTCGTAGCGTTCCACGCCGGCGTCGTGCAAGGCCTTGCGAAAGGCCGCGCCCTGCTCGGGCATGACGTTGATGACGAAGCGATTGGGCGCGTCGGGCGGCGTGGCCTTGCGCCAGCTGGCGATCAGGTCGGTGCGCAGCAGCACCAGCAACACCAGCGCCAGCAGGCCCACGGCCAGGGCGCTCACCTGAACCACCGCATAGGCGGGCCGCGCCGAGATCTGACGCGTGGCCAGCACCAGCCAGCGCGGCGCCGTCGCTTCGTTGACCGACAGGCGCAGCAGCTTCACCGCCACCCAGCTCAGCCCGGCGAACAGCACCACCGCGCCGGCAAAACCGCCCACGGCCATGCCGCCCAGCAACAGGTCGCTGCTGCCGGCCAGCAGCAGGGCCGCGAAGCCGCTCACGCCCACCGCCAGCACCATCGCCGAAGCCGGCTTCAAGCCGCCGACGTCGCGGCGGATCACGCGCAGCGGCGGCACCTGCGCCAGCTGCAGCACGGGCGGCAGGCCGAACGCGAACAGCAAGGTGAGGCCCATGCCGACGCCGAACGCCGCCGGCCAGAGGCTGGCCGCGGGCAGGGCGGCGCCCACCAGGTCGGCCAGCAGGAGGACGAACACGAAATGCACCGCGTAGCCCGCCAGCACACCCAGCACGCTGGCGGCCAGCCCGATCAGCGCGAACTCGATGGCGTAACTCCAGGCGATGGTGCGCTGGCTTTGCCCCAGCACGCGCAGCATGGCGCAGTCGTCCAGGTGGCGCGAGGCAAAGCCGCGCGCTGCCAGCGCCACCGCCACCGCGCTCAGCAGCGCGGCCAGCAAGGCCACCAGGTTGAGGAATTTCTCGGCGCGGTCGAGGGCCTGCCGCATCTCGGGGCGGCCGCCCTCCAGCGACTCCACCCGCACGCCACGCACTTCGAACTTCTTCACTTCCTCCAGCGCCCAGTCGACGAATTTCGCCACCTGCGCGTCGGTGCCGGCGACGGCGAAGCGGTAGCCGATGCGGCTGGCGGGCTGGACCAGCCGCGTGGCCTCGAGGTCTGCCGCATTCACCATCACGCGCGGCGCGAAGTTGACGAAACCGGTGCCCCGGTCGGGTTCGATGACGATGATCCGCGCGACTCGCAGCCGCGTGTCGCCCAGCAGCAGCGGGTCGCCCAGCTTCAGTTCCAGCGCCTCGAGCAAGGGCCGATCGACCCAGGCTTCGCCCTGCGCCGGAATCTCGCGCGTGCTGGCGCCTGCGCCGTCGGGACTCTGCGCCACCTGGAGGTTGCCGCGCAGCGGATAGCCGGGCGGCACTGCCTTGAAGGCGACCAGCTTGCTGGCGCCGCCGAGCGCATCGGGGGCTCGCGCCATGGTGGGAAAGGCCAGCGTCGTGATCGATCGAAGCCCCAGGGCCCGAGCCTTGTCGGCAAAAGCCGGCGGCGTCGGCTTGTCGCTGGAGACCACGGCGTCGCCGCCGAGCAACTGGCGGGCATCGCGCTCCAGCCCGCCCTTGAGCCGGTCGGCAAAGAAGCCGACGGCGCACAATGCCGCCACCGCCAACGTCACCGCCACCATCAACAGGCGCAACTCGCCGGCCCGCAGGTCGCGCCACAACGTGCGCCAGCCGAGTTGCCACGCAGAGCTGGGACGGGTTTCGCTGGGTGTGGCCATGCCTTACCTTAACGCAGAAGACTCATCCCGGGATTAGCGGCGGTCACTTGCCGGCGCCGCCCAGCCTTTGTTCCAGCGCGCGCAGCACCGGCTTGATGGCGTCGCCCACGCTGATCTGCGGATTGGAAAAGCCGTCATCCTTGCCGGCATCGATCTCGCGCTGGCGGATCACCGGCACCGCGCTGGCGAAAGCCTGTTCGAACGAGCGGGTGCTGCGCAGCGCCTCGTCAAAGACGGCCCGGCCGAAGAACGTCAGCTCCGACAGGCGCCCGCAACCGTACGACGTGTGGGTGGCGTCGGCAGCGGTCATGACCAGCGTGGTGTCACTGGCCAGCGGCGCGATCCAGCCGCCGGAATAGCAGGCCGATACGGCGACGACCCGGTGTCGGATGCCGGCCTGGTCCAGCATCCGTCGCAGCTCCCCCGGGCTCACCGGCGCCACCCGCAGCGGCGGGTGCGAAGCGGCCAGCGCGAAATTGCTGGCCCCGTGCGAGGTGAGATAGACCACCAGGACATCTTCCTGCCGATCCATGCGCTGCCCCAGCGCCTCGATCGCCCGCTCCAGGTTCAGCGGCGTTGCCCAGGGATGCGATGCCGCGGTGGCGGCATGGTTGAGCAAGTGAACCACCCGGCCGCCGGCGTCGAAGCGGTCGGCCAGCAGCGAGGCCACCATCGCGCTCTCGCGCCGGAACACGTCTTCGCCGGCGTAGGGGGAGAACACCAGCCCGTACACATCGACGATGCCGGGCCGCTGCGGCGCCAGGCTGCCCTGCGTCGTTCGCCACAGGTCCTGCTGGGTCTCGAAGGTTTCCTGGCTCAGCGCCAGCTGGGGCGGTGCAGATTCGGCTGCCAGGTCGGGTTGCCAGGGTCGGTCGGGGAACTGCCATACCCCAACGCCGAACAGCGCCACGACACCGAACCCGAGGGCCAACAGGCGCCGGCCCTGCACCCCGAACGAGGCGGAGAGTTGCAGCGCCACGACCACGATCCAGGCCCACAGCCCCAGATACACCGCCCAGGCCAGCCAGTTCGATCCATCAAGCCACGCCGGCAGGGCCTCTCGCGCCTGTGCCATGCCCAGCAACAGCGATACCAGGTTGGCCGGAAACACCGCGCCCATCCACAAGGCGAACCAGGCAGCCAGGCCAGCCGGTCGCCCCGCGCGCTGCGCACCGCCGGAAGGCAAAGCCCACCAGGCCAGCATCAGCAGCGCGGCCGTGCTCCACCAGGGAATGAGCCAGCCGCGCAGGTCGAACTGGGCCGGCCCGGCAATCTCCAGGCGGGCCATGCCTGTCTCGATCAAGGAGAGCAGCAGCACCAGCACGGCCATCTGGCCCGGCGTCGGTTGCTGGCCTCGAATGCGTGGGCTCATCAGGAAGCCGGCGCGCAGCCCCTCGCGCAGCCAGGCGGCCAGCGGCAGACGATCGGGCGTGCCGGGGGCCGGCGCAGCAGCGTCGTCGACCTGTGAAGTGCTTTCCATGGGCGGCATCATGCCAGCCAACTGGCAGCGCAGCGGCTCCAGCCGCAAGCGTGGGGCGACAGCTCGCGCCGACAGGCCGCCCTTAGTCGCGAGGGCCCCCTCGGGGGCAGCGCAGCGGCTCCAGCCACAAGCGTGGGGGCGACATCACCCTTTCAAGCGATCGCACGCAGGCGCGGACCCGCCAATTCCGGCTGCAATATCAGCCGCTGCGGTGCGCAATAGCAAAGAAAGTGCTTGTTGGTGGCTCGGCCGATCGCGCACAGGTCGAGCTGCTGCGCAATCTCATGCCCCATCTGCGTGATGCCGCTGCGGGACACCACGATCGGCACGCCCATCTGCGCCGATTTGATGACCATCTCGCTGGTGAGGCGGCCGGTGGTGTAGAAGACGAGTGGATCATCGCTCGAGGAGAGGTCGAGCGCCGACAGGCCGCCCTTAGGCGCGAGGGCCCCCTCGGGGGGCAGCGCAGCGGCTCCAGCCGCAAGCGTGGGGGCGATATCATTCAGCCACATCCAGCCCGCAATGGTGTCGATGGCGTTGTGGCGGCCCACGTCTTCGACGAACAGCAGCATGTCGTCGCCGCGGAACAAGGCGCAGCCGTGCACCGAGCCGGCCGACTTGTACGTGCTCTCCTGCAGGCGGATGGCGTTCAGAATGCCGTAGAGCTGGGCCTGGGTGATCGAGGCCTGCGGCAGGCGAATCGACTCGATCTCGTCCATCAGGCCGCCGAACACACTGCCCTGGCCGCAGCCGGTGGTGACGACCCGCCGCGCTGTCTTTTCCTTCAAGCGCTGGATGCCCGAGCGGGTTTTCACCGCCGCGGCACCAACCTCCCAGTCCACCGTGATCGACTCGATCTCGTCCACATGCCGGACCAGCCGCTGGTTGCGCAGGTAGCCCAGCACGAGCCATTCGGGCCGCGCACCCAGGGTCATCAGCGTTACCAGTTCGCGCCGATCGACATAGACGGTCAGTGGCCGCTCGGCGGGAATGGAAGTGGCAACGCGATCGCCGTGCTCATTGACGGTTTCGATCTCGCGGGTCAGCGGCGCGCGCGCTTCAGTCAGGAATGGCAGGGCCATGCGTCGAAGACTACAGGAAAACGGTCGCTTGGGTTTCTTCCCCTAGGCAACCTCCACCCCTGACCTCCCCCAATAAGAGAGAGGGATGAAAACTACTTCTTGGCCGGCGCCATCTGGGCCGAGTTCGGCTGGACGCTGGGCGGGCTGGCCGCCGTGCCGGTGGGCGAATGAGCCCCGGAGGTTTCCAGGGGCTTCTGCTCGGGCGGGTTGTAGGCGAACGGGCCGGGCTCGAGGCAAGGCGGGATCACGCCGGCGGTCAACGCCACGGGGGTTCCGGACGCAGCTGCGGCGGCGGGAGCGGCTGCAGCCTGCGTCGCCGGATTGGCCGCTGGTGCCGCCGGCGCAGCTGCTGCCGCGGGCGGCGCCGGCTTTGCATCCGCAGCCGGCTTGGCGGCCGTCTTCTTGTAGCCAGCCACCACCTTGTCTTGCGCCTTGCACAGCTGATACCCATCGACCTTGGCTTGCCAGGCGGCCTTGGCGGAGGTTTCCGCCTGTTTGGCCTTGGCCGCATCATCCGGCGGCGGCAGCTTGGCGAGCGCGAGGCTGCAGGCCATCATCAGGACACCGGGCACGAAATATTGTTTCATCGGGTTTTCTCCTGCAGGCCGCTCAGGCCGGACGCACATTTTCCACATCGTCGGCAACTCCCAGCGGCCGGCTGCGCTGCGCCGGGACCTTGCCGGACTGAATGTCTTCATACCAATAGGCGTGGTGTTCGCGCGCCCAGGCTTCGTCGACATAGCCCGTTCGCATCGCCTTGTAAGCGCCCCGCATCCCGATCGTGCCCAGGTAGATGTGCAGCGCGAACATGCACATCATCAGCACCGTCGCCACCCCATGGACCATGTGCGCCACCTGCATGGTGCCGCGGTCGTAGTTCATGTTGGGGATGAGCTTGTCCAGCACCAGGCCGGATGCCACCACAATGACCCCCAGCACCAGCACGCCAATCCAGAACACGATTTTCTCGCCGGCGTTAAAGCGCCCGGAAGGCGGCTCGTCGCCCGATTTGCTGAAGACGCCCCCGCCCTTGAGCAGCCAGCGCATATCGCCGCGCTGCGGCCATTCGTCGCGCAGGAAGGTGAAGAACACGATGACCAGCGACACTGCGAACACCGGCCCGGCGAAATTGTGCAGGGTCTTGAGCGCGTAGGCGAGCCAGCCGAACAAAGTCAGGCCCATCACCGGCAGCAGGAAGAACTGGCCGAAGGCCATCACGATTCCCGAGATCGCGAGAATGCAGAAAGCGATGGCGTTGGCCCAATGCGCCGAGCGCTCGAACGGGGTGAAGCGCTCTATCCTGCGCCCCGTGGTGTCGCCCTCGGCGTGGCCCAGCGGGCCTTTCGCGAGATAGAAGATGGCCAGCGCACCCAACGAAATCAGGAACAGCGCGCCACCGTAGGGAATGATCCAGTTGTTGCGAACCTGCCGCCAGGCCTCGCCGGCCGTGGTGCGGCGCGACCCGGGGTACTGCACCTGCTCCTGGATCAGGATGCCCGCCTCGGGCGCCTGGCTCTTGGGCAGACTGGTGTAGCCTTCCACGCCGGCCGCCACGCCGCGCCACATGGGCGAATTGTTGCCGGGCTGCACCTTGTTGCGCTCGGCATTGTTCTGCTCCATGTACTTGGGATCGGAGCTCGCGTCGGGCTTGA
>JAKFEZ010000189.1:0-19991 GCA_036675435.1 Ramlibacter sp.
GGCGCAGCAGGACCTGGGCGACCGCCCGGAGCAGCGCGTGCCGATGTCGCGCCTGCGCGCCCGCATCGCCGAGCGCCTGCTGCAGTCGCAGTCCACCAACGCCATCCTGACCACCTTCAACGAGGTCAACATGGCGCCGGTCATGGAAATGCGCAAGCGCTTCCAGGAGAAGTTCGAAAAGGAGCACGGCGTCAAGATCGGCTTCATGAGCTTCTTCGTGAAGGCGGCCGTGCACGCGCTCAAGAAGTACCCGGTGATCAACGCCTCGGTGGATGGCAACGACATCGTCTATCACGGCTACTTCGACATCGGCATCGCGGTCGGCTCGCCGCGCGGCCTGGTGGTGCCCATCCTGCGCAACGCCGACCAGATGAGCTTCGCCGAAATCGAGAAGAAGATCGCCGAATACGGCGCCAAGGCGCGCGACGGCAAGCTGGGGCTGGAAGAGATGACCGGCGGCACGTTCTCCATTTCCAACGGCGGCGTGTTCGGCTCCATGCTGTCCACCCCCATCATCAATCCCCCGCAGTCGGCCATTTTGGGCGTGCACGCCACCAAGGACCGAGCCGTGGTCGAGAACGGGCAGGTGGTGGTTCGTCCAATGAACTACCTGGCCATGAGCTACGACCACCGCATCATCGACGGCCGCGAAGCCGTGCTGGGGCTGGTGGCGATGAAGGAAGCGCTGGAAGACCCGGCGCGGCTGCTGTTCGATATTTGATTTCACTCCCTACCCCTTTTGGGGGAGGGCAGGGGTGGGGGCACACGCAGTAGATTTCCGGTGCGCAGCCCCCACCCTAGCCCTCCCCCGGAAGGGGAGGGAACAAGGCAAAAAACATCATGAAAAATTTCGACGTCATCGTCATCGGCGGCGGCCCGGGCGGCTACATTGCCGCCATCCGCGCAGCGCAACTCGGGTTCAACACCGCGTGCATCGACGAGTGGAAGAACAGCAAGGGCGGCCCGGCGCTCGGCGGGACCTGCACCAACGTGGGCTGCATCCCTTCCAAGGCGCTGCTGCAATCGTCCGAGCATTTCGAGCACGCCGGCAAGCACTTTGCCGACCACGGCATCGAAGTGTCGGGCTTGAACCTGAAGCTCGACAAGATGCTGGCCCGCAAGGACCAGGTCGTGAAGCAGAACAACGACGGCATCCAGTTCCTGTTCAAGAAGAACAAGGTCACCTTCTTCCACGGCCGCGGCGCGTTTGCCCGGGCAGGCGAGGGCGGCTACGAGATCAAGGTCGCCGGCGCCGCCGAGGAGACCATCGTCGGCAAGCACATCATCTTGGCGACCGGCTCCAACGCCCGCCCGCTGCCCGGCGCCCCGTTCGACGAGGAGAACATCCTGTCCAATGACGGCGCGCTGCGCATCCAGGGCGTGCCCCGGAAGCTGGGGCTGATCGGCTCGGGCGTCATCGGTCTCGAGATGGGCTCGGTGTGGCGCCGTCTCGGGGCCGAGGTCACCGTGCTGGAAGCCTTGCCGACGTTCCTGGGTGCTGTCGACGAACAAATCGCCCGGGAGGCCAAGAAAGCCTTCGACAAGCAGGGCCTGAAGATCGAGCTGGGCGTCAAGGTCGGAGAGGTCACCAACAGCAAGAAGGGCGTGTCGATCGCCTGGACCGACGCCAAGGGCGAGGCCCGGACGCTGGAGGTCGACAAGCTGATCGTCTCGATCGGGCGTGTGCCCAACACCATCGGCCTGGCGGCCGACGTCGTCGGCCTGAAGCTGGACGAGCGCGGCGCGATCCTGGTCGATGGCGACTGCAAGACCAACCTGCCCAACGTCTGGGCGGTGGGCGACGTGGTGCGCGGCCCCATGCTGGCGCACAAGGCCGAGGAAGAGGGCGTGGCGGTGGCCGAACGCATTGCCGGCCAGCACGGGCACGTCAACTTCAACACCATTCCCTGGGTGATCTACACCAGCCCGGAAATCGCGTGGGTCGGCCAGACCGAGCAGCAGCTCAAGGCTGCCGGCGTGAAGTACAAGGCGGGCACCTTCCCCTTCATGGCCAACGGCCGGGCGCGGGCGCTGGGCGACACCACCGGCATGGTGAAGTTCCTGGCCGACGCGGCCAGCGATGAAATCCTGGGTGTCCACATCGTGGGGCCGATGGCCAGCGAGCTGATCTCCGAGGCGGTGGTGGCGATGGAGTTCCGCGCCTCGGCCGAAGACATCGCCCGCATCTGCCACGCGCATCCTTCGCTGTCCGAGGCGACCAAGGAAGCCGCGCTGGCGGTGGACAAGCGGACGCTGAACTTCTAGACGGATGCTGGCCCCCACGCTCGCCCACTCCGTTCGGGAAGTCTACGAAGCCGAACTCGCCAAGCGGGGCTACCAGAGCGACCCCGCGCAGCTGCGCGCGGTGGAGGCCCTGGACCGCTGCGCGCGGGAATGGGCTCAGTTCAAGGAGCAGCGCTCCAACGCCTTCAAGAAGCTGATCAACCGGCCGCCGATCCCGCGGGGCGTCTACATGCACGGCGGCGTCGGCCGGGGCAAGAGCTTCCTGATGGACTGCTTCTTCACGGCCGTGCCGCTGGTGCGCAAGACCCGGTTGCACTTTCACGAGTTCATGCGCGAGGTGCACCGGCAGCTGTCGGAACTGCAGGGCACCGCCAATCCGCTCGACGAGCTGGGCGAGCGGATGGCGCGCCGCTATCGCCTGATCTGCTTCGATGAATTCCACGTGGCCGACATCACCGACGCCATGATCCTGCACCGGCTGCTGGACGCCCTGTTCGACAACGGCGTGGGCTTCGTCACCACGTCCAACTTCAAGCCGGACGACCTCTATCCCGACGGCCTGCACCGCGACCGCATCCTGCCGGCCATTGCCCTGCTCAATGAGAAACTCGAAGTGATCAGCGTGGACAACGGCGTGGACTACCGCGCCCGCACCATGGAGCAGGTGAAGCTGTATCACACGCCGCTGGGCCCCGAGGCCGACGCGCAGATGAACGATGCCTTCAGCCGCCTTGCCGAGTCGCACGACGAAGACCCCGTGCTTCACATCGAGGCGCGCGAGATCAGGGCCAAGCGCAAGGCCGGTGGCGTGGTGTGGTTCGACTTCAAGACGCTGTGCGGCGGGCCGCGCTCGCAGAACGACTACCTGGAGATCGCCACCCAATTCCACACCGTGCTGCTCAGCAACGTGCCCTACATGCCGGTGCGCATGGCATCCGAAGCCCGCCGCTTCACCTGGCTGGTGGACGTGCTGTACGACCGCCGGGTGAAGCTGATCATGTCGGCCGAGGTGCCGCCGGAGGCGTTGTACACCGACGGGCCTTTGGCCCATGAATTTCCACGCACGGTGTCCCGGCTGAGCGAAATGCAATCGCGCGAATTCCTGGCCCTGCAGCACCGGATGGTCGACACTCGGCTCACATGAACAATACGGTCCTGTTGCTTGCCCTGTCCGCGCTGTCACTGGCTGCCCATGCGCAGCAGCCCGGCAGCGAGACCGCGCAGCGCGCCCAGATCAAGGCCGAGCGGGCCCAGGTCGAAGCCGCGTTCTACGCCCAGGAAAAAGCCTGCTATGGCAAGTTCGCGGTGAATGACTGCCTGAACGAGGCGAGGGCCCGGCGGCGGGATGCGCTGTCCGATCTGCGCAGGCAGGAGATTTCGCTGAACGACGCCGAGCGCCGGCGCAAGGCGGGTGAACGCTTGCGGGCGATCGAGGAAAACGCCAAGGCCGCGCCGAAGCGCGCGGCGGCGGACACGAACAAGGCGGCCGATGAGACGGGGGATAAGCCATCCGTGCCATCCCCTGCGGTGACCCGAAAGGAACCGAGGGCGGCGAAGACCGGTCCCAGTAAGCCGGACCACGCGATTTCTCCCGAGCAAGCGCAGCAGAATCGGCAGCGCCATGAGGAGCGGCTGAAACGGGCCGAAGAGCGCCGGGCCGATCTGGCCAAGCGCCAGGCCGAGCGCAAGAAGCCACGCGCCCAGCCGCTACCCGTGCCGCCCTAGCTGTCCAGCGGCTCCAGCTTGACGATTACCAGCGACAGGTTGTCGCCGCCGCCCCGGCCGCGTGACCGCGCTTTTTCGATCAGGAATTCCGTCGCTTCGCGCGGCGACAGTGAGGAGAGCACCGAACCCAGCTCGCTCGGGCTGAAGTAGTGCCAGACGCCGTCGCTGCAGGCCATCAGCACGTCGCCCGGGCGCAGCTGCGGCACCAGGTGGTGATCGGCCGGCGGGTCGTCTTCGGCGCCCAGGCACCCCATCAAAATGTTGGACTGCGGGTGCACGTTGGCTTCTTCTTCGGTCAGTTCCCCGCGGTCGACCAGCGTCTGCACGTAAGAATGGTCCATGGTCCGCTTGACCAGCTTGCCGCCGTGGAAGTGGTAGATGCGCGAGTCGCCCGCATGGATCCAGTGGCAATCGCCCGCCGGGTTGATGAGGAAGGCCGCCACCGTGCTGTGCGGTTCCTGCTCCGACGAGATCGCCGTGAGCTTGATCACGATATGGGCTTCCTGCACCATCTGCTTGAGCAGCGAGGTCGCGTCATCGTGGTCGGGCGAGTAGCGCTCGAAAAGTTGCCGGGCCGTCATCATCACCTGGTCGGAGGCCTTGCGCCCGCCGCTGCGCCCGCCCATGCCGTCGGCCACGATCCCGAGCACGCAGCCCGACACGCGAGGGTGGCTGATCAGCGCGATCTGGTCTTGCTGGTACTCGCGATCGCCCTTGTGAATGCCGGTCGAGGCGGTAAGTCGGTAACCCTTGGTGGCCATGCTGTGAAGGTCGTCGCCCCCCTCATCACGGTGCGGGCGCTCGATTATTGGCTGCGAAAGACGTATTATCGAACGAACCCGACCGTGGCTGCACCCTGCGCCCGAAGATTACTTGGATTCCAACCTCCACTCCCCCGAACGCCGGCTGATCGAACTGCGCATGGAGCATGCCGACCTGGACGCCATGATCGACCGCGCCGGCCTTGAAACGCCGGTCGACGAGCTCATGATGCGCCGGCTGAAGAAGCGCCGGCTCGCGCTGCGCGACCAGATCGCGCGCCTGGAGCTGGCCCTCGATCCCAAAGAACCGGCCTGATGTCGCACCCCGCCGGGCCGCCCCACAACGGGAGCGCCCCATCCGCCCTGCAGGAGCCGGTTCGCGCGGCATTTGCGCCACATGGTGCGTTGTCGCGGGCGGCCGAACAGTTCCATCCCCGCAGCGGCCAGACCGACATGGCGCTGGCCGTCGCGCGAACCATCGAGCACGGCGGCGCACTGGTGGTCGAAGCCGGCACCGGTGTCGGCAAGACCTTCTCGTACCTGGTGCCGGCGCTGCTGAGCGGCGAGCGGGTGCTGTTGTCCACCGCCACCAAAACCCTGCAAGACCAGCTGTACGGGCGCGACCTGCCGCGCCTGGTCGAAGTGCTGGGCCTGCCGGTGCGCACCGCCTTGCTCAAGGGCCGGGGCAGCTACCTGTGCCTGCACCGCATGGAGCTGGCCCGCACCGACGCCACGCTGCCGGACCGCGCATCGGTGCGGGCGCTGGCCAAAATCGAGGAATGGTCTCAGGCCACCCGCACCGGCGACCTGGCCGAACTGCCCGGGCTGGACGAGCGCTCGCCCTTGATTCCGCTGGTGACCTCGACGCGGGAGAACTGCCTGGGCGCGCAATGCCCCAAGTTCCGCGCCTGCCATGTCAACCTGGCGCGGCGCGAGGCGCTGGCCGCCGACGTCGTGGTGATCAACCACCACCTGTTTTTTGCCGACCTGGCCGTGCGCGAGTCGGGCATGGCCGAACTGCTGCCCAGCGTGCGGGTGGCGATCTTCGACGAAGCCCACCAGCTCAACGAGACCGGCGTGCAGTTCCTGGGCGCTCATCTCACCACTGGCCAGTTGCTGGATTTTGCGCGGGATACGCTGGCGGCCGGGCTGCAGCTCGCGCGCGGGCTGGCCGACTGGCAGCTGATCGCCTCGGGCGTGGAGCGCGCCACCCGCGACCTGCGCCTGGCCGTGGGAAAACATGCACCGGGCGCGCGGCTGCGCTGGGTCGACGAAGCGCCGGGGCAGGTGCCGGTAGAGGATTGGCGGGCCGCCCTCGACGATCTGCGGCAGGCCTGCGCCCAGGCCATCGCCGGCATCTCCACCGTCAGCGAGATCGCGCCAGATTTCGTGCGCCTGTGCGAGAGGGCCGAAGAGCTGGCCGCGAGGGTGGAGCGTTTCGCCGGGGCCTGCGAGCCCGGTGCGGTGCGCTGGGTAGACGTGGGAGCGCAGTTGCGCCTGATCGAGTCGCCGCTGGATATCGCCCAGGCGGTGCAGGACAAGATGCTGCGCTCGGGGCAAGAGGAGCCTTCCAGCCGGGCCTGGATTTTCACTTCGGCCACGCTGGGCGATGACGCTCGCCTGTCATGGTTCACCGAACCGTGCGGCCTGGCGCAGGCTGAAGTGCTGAAAGTGGGCAGCCCGTTCGACTACGGCACCCAGGCCGCGGTGTATGTGCCGCGCGAGTTGCCCCGGCCCAACGACCCCGGGCACAGCGGCGCGGTCGCGGCGCTGGCGGCCGAGGGCGCCGGGCGCCTGGGCGGGCGCACGATGGTGCTCACCACCACCTTGCGAGCCCTGCGCGCGATCGGCGAGGATTTGCAGCGGCGCTTCGGCGATGCAGGGGAGATCGAGGTGCTGGTCCAGGGCCAATGGCCCAAGCGCCGCCTGATGGACCGCTTTCGCGAAGGCAATTCACAAGGCCGCCCGGGCTGCCTGCTGGTGGCGTCGGCTTCGTTCTGGGAAGGCGTGGACGTGCCGGGCGACGCCCTGCAGCTGGTGATCATCGACAAGCTGCCGTTCCCGCCGCCCAACGATCCGCTGGTAGAGGCCCGGGCCCAACGCCTGGAGGCTCAGGGGCGCAGCGCGTTCAATGAATACTTCGTGGCCGAAGCGGCCGTGGCGCTGAAGCAGGGGGCTGGGCGGCTGATCCGCCGGGAGTCAGATCAGGGTGTGCTGGCGGTGTGCGATACGCGCCTGGCGACCATGGGTTACGGACGCCGGCTGCTGGCCGCGCTGCCGCCCATGCGCAAGCTTCAGTCGCGCGAGGAGTTCCTGCAGACCCTGGACGGCTTCAAAGGCCTCACCACATCTTCCACCACGGATCCTGCTTGGACTTGAAGCCGCGGCTCAGGTACTCGCTTTGGGGATAGGTCTTCTCCATCACGCGGCGGGTGTCGCCGGCCAGCTTGTCCATGCCCAGCGCGTCATAGGAGCGCAGCATGATGAACAGGGCTTCTTCCAGGGCCGGCACGTCCTGGTAGTCGGTCAGCGCGCTCTGGGCGCGGTTGATCGCGGCCACGTAGGCGCCGCGGTTGTAGTAGTACCGCGCCACATGCACTTCGTACTGCGCCAGCGAATTGACGATATAGGTCATGCGCGACCTGGCGTCGGGCGTGTAGCGTGAATCCGGGAAGCGGTTGACGAGTTCCTTGAAGGCCTCGAACGACTCCTTGGCGGCCTTCTGGTCGCGCTCGGACAGGTCCTGGCGCGACAGGAAGGAGAACATGCCCAGGTTGTCGTTGAAATTGGTGATGCCCTTGAGGTACAGCGCGTAGTCGATCGCCGGGCTGGCCGGGTGCAGCTTGATGAAGCGGTCGAGCGTTGCCTGCGCCTGCGCCTGCTCGCCCGCCTTGTAGTGCGCGTAGGCTTTTTCCAGCTGGGCCTGCTGGGCCAGCGGCGTGCCGGCGGCGCGCCCCTCGAGCTTCTCGAACAGCGGAATGGCCTTGTCGTACGAGCCCGCGTTGGCCTCGTCCCGGGCCTCGGCATAGATCCGGTTGGGGCTCCAGTTGGCCGTCTTGTCTTCTTCTGTCGTCGAGCAGGCAGACAGCAGGCCGGCCGCCGCGAGCAGCAACACCGGAACGAGCCGGGGGGAGAATCGGAACATCAAGCTGACTTTCTTCGTGCGAGGCAGACCCCGTAATATAAGTCAGTTGCTCCCCGGGTCGCCATTGCCGGCGGGTCGGAAAAGCGACCCAATAAAGTCGGCTACCATCCGTCGGCTTGACGGGGCGGCGCCCATGGGCCCATCGTTTTCGTCCATTGCCAACAAAGCCATAAGCGGAGGTTTCTTGCTGAATTCGTGTCTTTGCACCGAGCGCACGCTCATGTTGCCGGCGTTCCAGGACTGGGCCGAGCGGCTTGGCCAGGCGCGTGGCCATCTGCACCGCAAGGTCTGGGAGTGGTGTTTCATCACCGAGGCGCTCGCCGAGCGGGGCATGCTGCAGCCGGGCAAGCGGGGACTCGGGTTCGCCGTGGGCCAGGAGCCTCTCACGTCGCTGTTCGCATCGATGGGCGCCAACATTCTGGCGACGGACCTGTACGCCCAGGAGGCGCTCGAGCGGGGCTGGATACAGACCGACCAGCACGCCGACGGCTTCAGCGCCATCAACAAGCAGGGCCTGTGCAGCGAGCAGGAACTGAAGGAGCGCGTCGAGTTCAAGTTCGCCGACATGAACAAGATCGGCCCCGAACTGCACGGCAACTTCGACTTCCTCTGGTCGTCCTGCGCTTTCGAGCACCTGGGCTCGCTGGAGCACGGCACGAAGTTCGTGGAGAACGCGATGGCCTGCCTGAAGCCCGGAGGCTTCGCCGTCCACACGACCGAATTCAACGTGTCGTCGCGCTTTTTCACCGTCAAGGAGGGCGAGACCGTCCTCTATCGAAAGGGCGATATCGAAGCCCTGGCGCGTCGCCTGCGGCGTGCCGGACACCGCATCGATGTGGATTTCGAGGCTGGCAAGGGAACCGCGGACAACTTCATCGATGTCCCGCCGTATGCCCACGCCACTCACCTCAAGCTGCAGATTGGCAAGTACACGGCCACCTCCATCGGGCTGGTCGTCCAAAAAGCCGGGTGAGGGGGGAGAAAGGCGCGATCATCACTGCGGCCGACGCTCCTGCCATCGACGCCGAACACGGACCGGAAGAGATCGGGCCGCAGTCGGAGCTGCGCCCCTTCCGGATAGACGCTCTGCATCACGGCGACAGGCTCGACCGAGCGCTGGCCGCGCTGGTGCCCGAGTTCTCGCGCAGCTACCTGCAGCAGTTGATCGAGGCCGGGGCCGTGGCGCTGAATGGCGCGGCGGCGACGAGATCGGCGGCCAAGGTGAAGGCGGGCGACAGCGGCGCCATCGAGCTGCGCCCGACGCCGCAGAGCCAGGCGTTCCGACCGGAAGAGATGGCGCTGGAGGTGGTGTTCGAAGACGCCCACCTGCTGGTCATCGACAAGCCCGCGGGCCTGGTGGTCCATCCGGCGCCGGGCAACTGGAGCGGCACCCTGCTCAACGGCCTGCTGGCGCGCGACCCGCAGGCGGCGATGCTGCCGCGGGCCGGCATCGTGCACCGGCTCGACAAGGACACCAGCGGGCTGATGGTGGTGGCCCGCACCCGGGCCACGATGGACGCGCTGGTGCAACGGATTGCGGCGCGCGAAGTGTCACGCCAATACGTGGCCCTGGCCCACCGCACTTGGGGCGGCTCGCGCTCGCGCCATGTGAACGAACCCATCGGCCGCGACCCGCGCAACCGCCTGCGCATGGCCGTCGTCGAAGGCGGCAAGCCGGCGTCTACCGGCTTCGAGCTGCTGCAGGATGCGGCCCAGGGCTGCTGGGTGCGAGCGACTTTGCAGACCGGCCGGACCCACCAGATCCGCGTCCACATGGCCCATATCGGCCACCCGCTGGTCGGCGATGAACTCTACGGCGGCGCGCCGGCTGCTTCCATGAAGCGCCAGGCACTGCACGCATACCGGCTGGCGTTCGAGCATCCTGCCACCGGGGAAATGCTCGAGTTTCAGGCGCCGCTGCCGCCGGATTTGCGGCAGGCGCTCGGCCTTTGGGGCCTGCGTTACAATGAACTCGAATGGCTCACGAGCCACGCCGCGTAGGGCCCTGTTTCAACAGGCCCCGCCTTGCGGTGGCAGGCGCCGGGCGACCCCGGCGGCCCGGCACAGCGAAACTGAAAACCGCCCCTGTTCAGCCCTTTGATTTCCCTTTGATTTGCGCGCCGGTTTTGGCGCCTTTTCCAGGAACGGCAAGACCATGAATACGACGGATGCCAAGCGCGTCCTCGAAACAGCCTTGATTTGCACGCAACAGCCGCTGCCGTTGCGTGAGCTGCGCGTTTTGTTCAACGACGAACTGGGCGCCGACACCATCAAGGGCCTGCTCGCGGACCTGCAAAACGACTGGGCGCAGCGCGGCGTCGAGCTGATCCATGTGGCCAGCGGCTGGCGCTTCCAGAGCCGCCCACAGATGCGCGAGTACCTCGACCGGCTCCATCCCGAGAAGCCGCCGAAGTACACCCGGGCGGTGCTGGAAACGCTGGCGATCATCGCCTACCGGCAGCCGGTGACGCGGGGCGACATGGAAGACATTCGCGGCGTCACGATCAACGCCTTGATCCTGAAGCAGCTCGAAGACCGCGGCTGGGTCGAGGTGATCGGCCACCGCGAGGCGCCCGGGCGTCCGGCCCTGTTCGCCACCACGCGCCAGTTCCTGGACGACCTGGGGCTGGAGTCGCTCGACCGGCTGCCCGTCCTGGGCAGCCCCGGCGAGCAGGCCAACTTGCTGGCCAGGTTAGGCGAAGCCCACGGCGACCAGCCGGGATTGGCCATCGAAGGCGACCCGGAAACAGACCCGCCAGCGGGCTCCGGCGACGCCGGCTTAGTCGAAGTTCCGGCCGAAGCGGCCCAACCCGCCCATGAGGGAGCCGCAGATGACGCGGCGCAAGCTGTCGAGACCTAAAGCATGAACGAACCCCTGCCTGGCGCGCTGAACGCCCCCGCCGACGAACTGAACGCCGAGGAATTGCCCGCGTCCGCGCAGGCTGCGCCGGCGCCGCTGGCGCCTAGCGCCGCGCCGACTGCGCGCACCGAGGAGGAGCAGGACGCCGACTACGACGAACACGACGAGGACGACGAAGAGGACCGCGAGCGCCGGGCCGCCGCCGCCTCGGCCGCCCCGCCGGCGCCCCCCATCCTGTTCGCCGATGT
The DNA here is from genome assembly GCA_036675435.1 of Ramlibacter sp. Taxonomy (GTDB): domain Bacteria; phylum Pseudomonadota; class Gammaproteobacteria; order Burkholderiales; family Burkholderiaceae_C; genus Ramlibacter. The sequence continues at coordinate 10,984 of JAKFEZ010000189.1, forward strand.
GGTGTCCGGCCAGTTCGACGCGCAGGCCGACGACGCCGAGGCGCCGCCTGCCAAGCGGGTGCTGCTGCCATTGGCCGAGACGCCCAAGCTGCACAAGGTGCTGGCCCAGGCCGGCCTGGGCTCGCGCCTGGAGATGGAGCAGCTCATCACCGAAGGCCGGATCTCCGTCAACAACGAGCCGGCTCACATCGGCCAGCGCATCCAGTTCGGCGACCAGGTCAAGGTCAACGGCAAGCCGATCCGCTTCCGGATCGCGCCGCCGCCGGCCCGGGTGATCGCCTATCACAAGCCGGTGGGCGAGGTCGTCACCCACGACGACCCGCAGAACCGGCCCACCGTTTTTCGCAAGCTGCCCAGGTTGCAGCAGGGCAAATGGCAATCGGTCGGGCGGCTCGACCTGAACACCGAGGGCCTGCTGCTGTTCACCAGTTCGGGCGAGTTGGCCAACCGCCTCATGCACCCGCGTTTCGGCCTGGAGCGCGAATACGCCGTGCGCGTGCTGGGTGCAGTCAGCAACGACGAAAAGCAGCGCTTGCTCGACGGCATTGCATTGGAAGACGGCCGTGCCCAGTTCGGCTCGATCGAGGACGGCGGCGGCGAAGGCGCCAACACCTGGTACCGGGTGACCATCTCCGAAGGCCGTAACCGCGAAGTGCGGCGCTTGTTCGAGGCCTTGGGCCACGCGGTGAGCCGCCTGATCCGTATCCGCTATGGCGCCATGATGCTGCCGCGCGGCTTGAAGCGCGGGGCCTGGATGGAGCTGGACGAGCACGACATCCGCTCACTGATGCAGGCCGCCGGCGACGATGGCCGGGCCAGGCCGCCCCGCGACGACGGGCCGGAAGGCGAGGCGGGGCCAGGCAACGGACGCAACCGCCGCCGCGGCAACCGCCCGGGCGGACGCGGCAATGGGGCTGGCGGCGGTGATGGCCAGCCGCGCCAGCAGCGCCAGCCGGGCCAGGGTGGCAGCGCGGGTGGCGGAGGCGGCGGTGGCCAGGGCCAGCAGCGGCGCAAGGGAGGCGACCGTGGCGACCGTGGTGGCGATCGCCAGGGCGGCGGCAGCGCGCAGCCTGATCCCATGAAGACATCGCTGGGCTACATCGGCGCCGACAGCTTTACCCGCCAGCGGCAGGGACAAGGCCAGGGGCAGGGCCAGCGCCGCGGTGGCGGTGGTGGGGGTGGAGGCGGATTCGGGGGTGGCCGCAGTGGCGGCGGTGGTGGTGGTGGCGGCGGTCCGCGCCGAGGCGGTCGCGGCGGCCGCTGACGGCTTCGACCCGCCACGGGCGCGGCAGGGACACTGCCGCGGGTTAAAATTGGAGGCTTTGCCGAACTTTCGCGCTTCGGCAGGACCCAAATCGGCTTACGGCCACGCTCAAAAACTTCAAGTTCAGGAAAAACTCAATGGCTATCGAACGCACCCTCTCCATCATCAAGCCCGACGCCGTGGCCAAGAACGTCATCGGCCAGATCTACGCCCGCTTCGAGGCCGCCGGCCTGAAGGTCATCGCTGCCCGCATGGCTCATCTGTCGCGCGGTGAGGCCGAGCAGTTCTACGCCGTTCACAAGGAGCGCCCCTTCTTCAAGGACCTGGTCGAGTTCATGATTTCCGGGCCGGTGATGATCCAGGCCCTGGAAGGCGAGAACGCCATCCTGAAGAACCGCGAGCTGATGGGCGCGACCGATCCCAAGAAGGCCGAAGCCGGCACCATTCGCGCCGACTTTGCCGACAGCATCGACGCCAACGCCGTGCACGGCTCGGACGCACCTGAAACCGCCAAGGTCGAAGTCAGCTTCTTCTTCCCGGGCATGAACATCTACTCGCGGTAATGGTGCTCGCACGCTCCACTGCGCATTGCTGCTGCCCTCTCACAGGGCCACGGTGCGCTTGGGGCGGTTCAATGCCGCGCGGCCGGCCCACGCAATGACCGCCAACCTGCTCGAGTTCGACCTGGAAGGCCTGGCCGCATTCTGCGAACGCCTGGGTGAAAAACGGTTCCGGGCGACCCAGCTCTTTCGCTGGATTCACCAGCGAGGCGCCCGCGAGTTCGACCAGATGAGCGATCTGGCGAAATCGCTGCGCGACAAGCTGAAGGGCGCGGCCCACGTCGAGGGCCTGCCGGTCATCGCCCAGCATGAGTCCGCCGACGGCACCATCAAATGGCTGTTCGACGTCGGCAACGGCAATGCGATCGAGGCGGTGTTCATCCCCGAGGACGATCGCGGCACCCTGTGTGTCTCGTCCCAGGCCGGCTGCGCCGTGGGCTGCCGCTTCTGCTCCACCGGCCACCAGGGGTTCTCGCGCAACCTCACCACCGGCGAGATCGTGGCCCAGCTCTGGTTTGCCGAGCACTTCCTGCGGGCGCACCTGAAACGCAGCGAGCGGGTCATCTCCAATGTGGTGATGATGGGCATGGGCGAGCCGCTGCAGAACTATTCGGCGCTGGTGCCGGCGCTGCGGGTGATGCTGGACGACCACGCCTACGGCCTGTCGCGCCGCCGCGTCACCGTCTCCACTTCCGGCGTGGTGCCCATGATCGACCGGCTGGGGCAGGACTGCCCGGTGGCGCTGGCGGTGTCGCTGCATGCGCCCAACGACGAACTGCGCGACAACCTGGTGCCGCTCAATCGCAAGTACCCGCTGGGCGAATTGCTGGATGCCTGCAACCGCTACCTGGCGCACGCGCCGCGCGACTTCATCACCTTCGAGTACTGCATGCTCGATGGCGTGAACGACCAGCCCGAACACGCGCGCCAGCTGGTGGCGCTCGTCAAGCGCCATCCGGGCAGCGGCCCGCTGGGCGACGCCACTGGAATCCGCTGCAAGATCAATCTCATTCCCTTCAATCCTTTCACCGAGTCGGGCCTGACGCGTTCACCCCACAAACAGGTGCTGGCCTTCGCAAAAATCCTGGGGGATGCTGGTATCGTCACCACTGTGCGCAAGACCCGGGGCGACGACATCGATGCCGCCTGCGGCCAGCTGGCGGGCGACGTCAAAGACCGCACCCGGGTGGGCGAGCGCATCGCGCAGCAGCGAACCGTGATGCTGAAACAGGTGCCGGCCTTCGCCTCCGGTGCGAAGGAGTGATGAAGTCATGACAAGGACCATCCCGGGTACACCCGGCTTCAAGGCTTGCCTCGCCTGGGCCGTGCTGGCGGGCGCCGCATTGCTGGCCCTGGGCGGCTGCGCAGCGCCGGTCGCCGGTGGCGCCACGCAGACGCGCGACATCGTCACCGAGTCCGACGAACCCGAAGCGCGCAAGCGCGCGCGCATCCGGATGGAGCTGGCGGTCGGCTACTTCGAGCAGGGCAAGACCGGCGTTGCACTCGATGAGCTCAAGCAGGTGATCGCCACCGACCCGACTTTCCCCGATGCCTACAACCTGCGCGGCCTGATCTACATGCGGCTCAACGACAACGCGCAGGCCGAGGAGAGCTTTCGCCGCGCGGTGGCCTTGAACCCGCGCGATGCCAGCCTGCACCACAACTTCGGCTGGCTCCTGTGCCAGCAGGGGCGCTATGCCGAATCGCAGCGGTCGTTCGATCTGGCCATGGCCGACGGCCTGTACCCCGGGCGTGCCAAGACGCTGATGGCCCAGGGCCTGTGCCAGGCCCGCGCCGGCAAGCTGGCCGACGCCGAGCGCAGCCTGGCGCGTTCCTACGAGCTGGACGCCGGCAATCCGGTGACCGGCTTCAACCTGGCCAGCCTGCTGTACCGGCGCGGCGACTATCCCCGCGCCCAGTTCTATATCCGCCGCCTGAACAACTCCGAGCTGGCCAATGCCGAGACGCTGTGGCTGGGCATCCGGGTCGAGCGTCGCCTGAACGATCAGGTGGCCATGAACCAGCTGGCCGGGCAGCTGAGAAAGCGCTTTGGCCAGTCGCGCGAGGCCGTCGCCCTGGAGCGGCGGGCGTTCGATGAGTGAGGCCTGGGCCAGCCAGCGTGACGAGGCCGGCACGGCCATCCCGCCGGCAGGCGAGGGCCCGTCGGCGGGCGCGTTGCTGCGCCGCGCCCGAGAGGCGTCCGGCTTGCACATCGGGGCTCTGGCTGTGTCACTCAAGGTGCCGGTGCGCAAGCTGGAGGCGTTGGAGGAAGGGCGCTACGAGCTGCTGCCGGACCTGGTGTTCGTGCGCGCCCTGGCGTCGAGCATCTGCCGAACCCTCAAGATCGAACCCGGGCCGGTGCTCGATCGCCTGCCGCAAACCGCTCCGCCGCGGCTGGTGCGCAACAGCGATGGCATCAACGCGCCGTTTCGCGCGCCCAGCGACCGCGCTGCGCCGGGCTGGCGCGACCAGCTCACCCGACCGGTGTCTCTGGCGGTGATGGTGCTGCTGGTCGGCGCGCTGGTGCTGGTGCTGCTGCCGGCGGCCAGGCAAGACGCCGCAACCGCGGGCGTTGCCAGGAACGAAACGGCGAATCCGGTGACCACGCCCGTCGAGACCGCATCGACTGCGCAGTCGCCGGAACCGGGGGCCGTGGAATCCACGCCAGCGGGCGCGGTGATGTCCGTGTCCACCCAGCCGGCGGCCGCGCTGCCGGCTGCGGCCGCCGCGCCTGCAACCGCCATGCCCCTCCCGTTCGTGCAAGTGCCCGGCACCAATGGCAACGGCCTGCTGGTGTTCCGTGCCAAGGGTGCGACCTGGGTCGAGGTGATCGACGCCAAGGGTGTCGTGGCGGTCCGCAAGATCCTGGCGGCGGGCGAAGCTGCCGCCGCTTCGGGTGCGTTGCCTTTGCAAGTGACCATCGGCCGGGTCGACGCGACCGAAGTTCAGCTGCGCGGCAAGCCTTACGACCTGGGACCCGTGTCGCGCGACAACGTGGCCCGGTTCGAGGTGAAGTGAATGATTCGGACGCCATGATGAGCGCCTGTCTTCCGATCGAACCCGCATCGCCGCGCCCGCGCCGTTCGCGGCAGGCCCGCGCCAGTTGGGGCGACCGCGTGGTCACGATCGGCGGCGATGCGCCGGTGCGCATCCAGTCGATGACCAACACCGACACGCAGGACGCGATCGGCACGGCCATCCAGGTGAAGGAACTCGCCGTCGCCGGCTCGGAGCTGGTTCGCATCACGGTCAACACCCCCGAAGCCGCCGCGCAGGTGCCCTACATCCGCGAGCAGCTCGACCGCATGGGCATCGACGTCCCCCTGATCGGTGACTTCCACTACAACGGCCACCGCCTGCTCACCGACTATCCCGACTGCGCGCAGGCGCTGTCGAAGTACCGCATCAACCCGGGCAACGTCGGCAAGGGGGACAAGCGCGACAAGCAGTTCGGCCAGATGATCGAAGCGGCGATGCGCTGGAACAAGCCGGTGCGCATCGGCGTCAACTGGGGCAGCCTCGACCAGGAATTGCTGGCGCACCTGATGGACGTCAACAGCGCCCGGGCCGAGCCCTGGGATGCCAAGTCGGTGATGTACGAGGCGCTGGTCACCTCCGCCATCGAGTCGGCCCGGCGGGCCGAGGCCATGGGCATGAGCGGCGACCAGGTCATCCTGTCGTGCAAGGTCAGCGGCGTGCAGGACCTCGTCTCGGTGTACCGGGAACTGGCCAGGCGCTGCGACTACGCGCTGCACCTGGGCCTGACCGAGGCCGGCATGGGCACCAAGGGCACGGTGGCTTCCAGCGTGGCGCTGGGCATCCTGCTGCAAGAGGGCATCGGTGACACCATCCGGGTCTCGCTGACGCCCCAGCCCGGCGAGTCGCGCACGCAGGAGGTGGTGATCGCCTCCGAGATCATCCAGAGCCTGGGCCTGCGCAGCTTCGTGCCCAGCGTCACCGCCTGCCCGGGGTGCGGCCGCACCACCAGCACCACCTTTCAGGAACTGGCCAAGCAGATCGACGATTACCTGCGAGCGCAGATGCCGGTGTGGCGCGCCAAATATCCGGGCGTGGAGAAGATGAAGGTCGCCGTGATGGGCTGCATCGTCAACGGCCCGGGCGAGAGCAAGCATGCCGACATAGGCATCAGCCTGCCCGGCACGGGCGAGGCGCCCGCCGCACCGGTGTTCATCGACGGCCAGAAGGCCCTGACACTGCGCGGCGACAACATCGCCAACGAGTTCCACCAGATCGTCGAAAACTACATCGAAAAGCGCTTCGGGCATTCGGTCGCCGAACACGCCTGAGCCACCATAAAAATGGCTGAGAAACTCAGTGCCGTCAAAGGCATGAACGACATATTGCCCGCGAGCGTGCCGCGCAAGGAAGTGCTGCCGCGCTCTGCCACCTGGCAATGGTTCGACGACGTGGTCCGCCGCGTCATGGCCCGCTATGGCTACCAGTACATCGTCACGCCGGTGGTCGAGCCCACGGCGCTGTTCGTGCGCGGCCTCGGCGAGGTGACCGACATCGTCGAGAAGGAGATGTATTCTTTCGTCGACTCGATGAATGGCGACAAGCTGACGCTGCGGCCGGAGGCAACAGCCGGCATCGTGCGCGCCGTGGTGGAGCACAACGCCTTGTACAACGGCCCGCTTCGCATCTGGACGGCCGGCCCGATGTTCCGGCACGAGCGGCCGCAGAAGGGCCGCTATCGGCAGTTCCATCAGTTGGACGTCGAGGCGCTGGGCTTTGCCGGCCCCGATGTGGATGCCGAACTGATCCTCATGGGCCGTGCGCTGTGGCGCGAACTCGGTCTGGTCGAGGGGCAGCACTACCGGCTGGAAATCAACACGCTGGGCGAGCCGCAAGAGCGCCGCGCCCACCGCACCGCGCTGGTCGAGCATTTCGAGCGGCATCTTTCGGTGCTGGATGCCGACGCGAAAAACCGGCTGCAATCGAATCCGCTGCGCATTCTCGACACCAAGAACCCGGCGATGCAGGAAGTCGTCGAATCGGCGCCCAGGCTCATCGATTTTCTGGCCGAAGAGTCGCGCGCCCATTTCGACGCGCTGTGCAGGTTGCTGGAAGCGGCGGGGCAGCCCTATCGCATCAACCCGCGGCTCGTGCGCGGCATGGACTACTACAACCGCACCGTGTTCGAGTGGACGACCGACCACCTGGGCTCGCAAGGCACGATATGCGGCGGCGGCCGCTACGACGGGCTGATCGAGCAGATGGGCGGCAAGAGCGCGCCGGCCATCGGATTCGGGCTCGGCATCGAACGCCTGCTGCTGCTGGTCCAGGAACTGGATCTGCCGCAACCCGGCTTCGCCCCCGCGGTTTACTGCGTCCTCGCGACAGACGATGCGCTGCTGCAAGCCATGCCGGTGGTCGAGGCCCTGCGGGGCGCCGGCGTCGATGTGGTCATGCACGCCGGCGGCGGCTCGTTGAAGAACCAGCTGAAAAAAGCCGACGCCAGCGGCGCGCGCCACGCGCTGATCTTCGGTGCCGACGAACTGGCCCAGGGCATGGTCACGGTGAAGTCGCTGCGCGACGGGGCCGGGGACCAGGTCCAGCGTCCGCTGGCCGACGCGGCCGCCTGGGCGCCCACCCTCCAGGCTTGAGCCGGAGGCGGGCGGCCGGGCTCTCACTACAATCGCAGGCTGCACGCAGGACAACAGCACAATGGCAAAACATCTCGACCTCGAAGAACAGGAGCAGCTTGACGACCTCAAGCATTTCTGGAAACAGTACGGCGACCTCATCACCTGGGTGCTGATCGCCGTGTTCGGCGCCATCGCTGCCTGGAACGGCTGGCAGTACTGGCAGCGCACGCAGGCCGCGCAGGCGGCCAGCATGTACGACGAGGTGGAGCGCGCCGCGCAGGCCGGCGACACCGCCCGCGTGGAGCGGGCGTTTTCAGACATGAAGGACAGGTTCGCCCGCACGACGTACGCGCAGCAGGCCGGGCTGATGGCCGCCGAGGCCTTCGTCGAAAAGGGCAACATCGACGCCGCCAAGGCGGCATTGAGCTGGGTCGCGCAGGAAGCCGCCGATGGGGGCTACCAGGCCGTGGCCCGCTTGCGCCTGGCCGGCGTGCTGACGCAAGCCAAGGCCTACGACGACGCGCACAAGCAGCTGTCGGGTGAGTTTCCCCCGCAGTTCCAGGCGCTGGTGGCCGACCGGCGGGGCGATCTGTACAACCTGCAGGGCAAGAAGGCGGAGGCCAAGGCCGAATACCTCAAGGCTTACAAGGCGTTCGGCGAGCAGTCCGAATACCGCCGGCTGGTCGAAGTGAAGCTCAACGCGCTGGGGGTCGATCCCCAGCAGCTTGCGGCCGCTGCCGCTCCCTCCGGAACCGCCAAACCATGACCCATCTCGGATTCGGGGCCCTGACCCGTGCAGCCGTCCTGTGCGGCGCGGCCGCCACGCTGGCCGGCTGCTCGATGCTGCCGTCGTTGCCGTTTTTCGGCGGCGGCGAAAAACCGAAGGCGGCGGAGCTTGCGCCCAATCCTGGCCTGATCGCCGTGCGGCCGGCCTGGACGACCCGCATCGGCGGGGTCGACCTGCCCCTTTCGGTCAGTGTCAACGGCACGGCCGTGACCGTGGCCGGCGGCGACGGAACGGTGGCCGCCATCGACGCCGCCACTGGCCGTGACCTGTGGCGCGCCAATGTGAAGGCGCCTTTGGCGGCCGGCGTCGGCAGCGACGGCACGCTGGCGGCCGTGGTGACGCGCGGCAACGAACTGGTCGCGCTCTCCGGCGGCGCGGAGGTTTGGCGCCAGAAGCTGGCCGCCGTGGCCTACACCGCGCCCTTCGTGGCCGGCGGCCGGGTTTTCCTGCTCACCGCCGATCGCGCCGTGAGTGCCTACGACGGCCAAACCGGCCGCAGGTTGTGGACGCAGCAACGCGCCGGCGAGCCCCTGGTGCTGCGCCATACCGGCGTGATGCTGGCGGTGGGCGACACGCTGGTGGTGGGCCTGTCGGGGCGCATGGCGGGCCTTGATCCGCTCAACGGCACCGTGCGCTGGGAAGCGCCGCTGGCGACCCCGCGCGGCATCAACGATGTGGAGCGCCTGGTCGACCTGGTCGGCACCGTCAGCCGCGTCGGCGATGTGGTTTGCGCCCGCGCGTTCCAGGCCAGCGTCGGCTGCGTCGATGCGAGCCGTGGCACCGTCCTG
>JAKFEZ010000289.1:0-3896 GCA_036675435.1 Ramlibacter sp.
GCAGCGAACGAAGTGAGCGTGGGGGCGAACATCTCAGCCCAGTTGCTGCGCGAGCCGGTCCAGGACCTCGTAGCAGGGCAGCACCTGGGCCACGCCTGCATTGGGCTCGCGCCCCTGCCTGATGGCAGCGAAGAACTCGCGGTCCTGCAGCTCGATGCCGTTCATGGACACATCCACCTTGGAGACGTCGATCTTCTCGTCCTTCCCGTTGAACAGGTCGTCGTAGCGGGCGATGTAGGTGGCGGTGTCGCCGATGTAGCGGAAGAAGGTGCCCAGCGGGCCGTCGTTATTGAAGCTCAGCGATAGGGTGCAGATGGCGCCGCTGGCGGCCTTGAGCTGGATGCTCATGTCCATCGCAATGCCCAGCGTCGGGTGGATCGGCCCCTGCAGCGCATTGGCCTGCACGATCGGGCTGCCGCACTGGTAGGCGAACAGGTCCACGGTGTGCGCGGCGTGGTGCCACAGCAGGTGGTCGGTCCAGCTGCGCGGCTGGCCCAGTGCATTCATGTTGGTGCGGCGGAAGAAAAAGGTCTGCACGTCCATCTGGTGGATGTTGAATTCGCCGGCCTGGATCTTCTTGTGCACGAACTGGTGGCTGGGATTGAAGCGCCGCGTATGGCCGCACATGGCGACCAGTCCGGTTTCCTTTTGCATGCCGACCACCGCAGCCGCGTCGGCCAGGCTGTCCGCCAGCGGAATCTCGACCTGCACATGCTTGCCGGCGCGCAGGCACTGCAGGGCCTGCGAGGCGTGCATCTGGGTGGGCGTGCACAGGATGACCGCGTCCACTTCCTCGAGCGCGAGGCTGTCGGCCAGATCGGTGGTCACATGGCCGATGCCATACCGGGCCGCCACTTCCTTTGTCTTGTCCAGCTCGCGGCCAACCAGCGATACCACCTGCACGCCCTCGATCAGCTTGATGCCGTCCAGGTGCTTGATGCCAAAAGCGCCGGCGCCGGCCAGCGCCACCTTGATGGGGCTATGTGAACTTGGGGGCATCATGGCAGCCTCCGACGAGCCGCCTCTAGGAGGCTGAGGCCCCCTCGGGGGGCAGCGAACGTATGTGAGCGTGGGGGCATCATCTTTCCTCGAGAATCAGATGGCCTACGGCCGTGTTGGACGCGGGCACGTGATAGAAACGGTGAACGACTTTTGGCGCCGCGCCGCCCGCCAGGTCGGCCAGGGCGCCGCGCGCAATCAACCACATCACCAGCTCGATGCCTTCGCTGCCGGCCTCGCGCACATAGTCGATGTGCGGCACGGCGGCCTGGCCTTCGGGGTCGGCGATCATGCGGTCCAGAAAGGCGTTGTCGAACTGCCGGTTGATCAGGCCGGCGCGCGGGCCTTGCAGCTGGTGGCTCATGCCACCGGTCCCCCAGATCTGGACGTTCAAGTCCTCATCGTAGCTCTCGACTGCCTTGCGGATTGCCTTGCCCAGCTGCAGGCAGCGCCGCCCGGAAGGCACCGGGTACTGGACCACGTTGGTGTGAAAGGGGATCACCGGGCAGGGCCAGGCCTGGGGTTGCCCGTACATCAGCGAGAGCGGGACGGTGAGCCCATGGTCGACGTCCATCTTGTTGACGATGGTGAGGTCGAAATCCTGCTGGATCACCGACTGGGCAATGTGCGCAGCGAGTTCGGGATGGCCGACCACAGCGGGCACGGGCCGCGGGCCCCAGCCCTCGTCGGCGACCGGAAACTGCGCCGCCGTGCCGATGGCGAATGTCGGGATCATGTCCAGGCTGAACGCCGTGGCGTGGTCATTGAAGACCAGGAAGATCACGTCGGGGGCGTGATCCTTCTGCCATTGCTTGGAAAACTCATAGCCTTTGAAGACCGGCTGCCAATAGGGCTCGTCCGTCTTGCCGGCGTCGAGGGCCGCGCCGATGGCGGGCACGTGGGAGGTGAAGATGCCGGCCGTGATGCGCGCCATTACTTCTTCTCCCCGATGTAGCGGTTGCCTTCGACCGGGCGGCCACCCGCGATCATCATGTTGCGGTATTCCTCTTCGCTCATGCCGGTCATGCTGCCCGCCATCTGCTGGAAGCTCTTGCCATGCGTGGCGCCGAGCTTGGCCAGGAAGTAGATGTTGCCGCCGAGAGCGATGCAGCGGTTCAGGTCGCGGGCCAACACCGCCTGCTTCTGCTCCTCGGTCATGGGCCACTCATCCAGGTAGGCGCGCTCGTTCGCCTTGAACCGCTCGCGGTTTTCCGCCTTCATGAGCGACATGCAGAACTGGTTGAGGTGGTAGCCCTTGCGAGATTGGTCGGCATCGAAGATCGTGGTGCCGGGCACGTCGAGGTAGGGTTTGTCGAGTGACATCGCTAGCTTTGTTCGGCCCAGTACAGGCGCGTCGGATTGTCCACCAGCAGCTTGCGTTGCAGCTCGGGCGTGGTGGCGATGTGGGGGATGAAGTCCACCAGCAGGCCGTCGTCGGGCATGTGGTCTTTCAGGTTCGGATGCGGCCAGTCGGTGCCCCAGAGTACCCGGTCGGGGAAGCTCTCGACGATGCGGCGCGCGAAAGGCACCACGTCGCGGTAGGCATTGCGCTCGCCTTTCAGAGCGGGGGGGCCCGACAGGCTCAACCGTTCGGGGCAACTCAATTTGGACCAAACATTCGGATAGTCGCGCATGAACTTCACGAACAGCTCGAACTGAGGGCCGTCCACCGGCAGCGAAACGTCGGGCCGGCCCATGTGGTCCACCACCACCGTGGTGGGCAGCGTGGTGAAGAAGTCCCACAATTCGGGCAAGTCCACCGCCTCGAAATAGATCACCACATGCCAGCCCAGCGGCGCAATGCGCGCCGCGATCTCCATCAGCTCGTCCTTGGGCGTGAAGTCGACCAGGCGCTTGACGAAGTTGAACCGAACGCCGCGCACGCCTGCCGCGTGCATGGCTTGCAGCTGCTCGTCGGTGACGCCGCGCTTGACTGTCACCACGCCCCGGGCCCGTCCGTTCGAATGCGCCAGTGCATCGAGCAGCGCACTGTTGTCGGCGCCGTGGCAGGTGGCCTGGACGATGACATTCTTGTCGAATCCCAGGTGGTCACGCAACGCGAACAGCTGCTCCTTGCCGGCATCGCAAGGTGTGTACTTGCGCTCGGGCGCAAACGGGAACTGCGCGCCGGGGCCGAACACATGGCAGTGCGCGTCCACGCTGCCGGGCGGCACCCGAAAGCGTGGTGTGCTCGGACCGGCGTACCAGTCGAGCCAGCCAGGGGTCTTGGTGAATTCCATTCTTGAACTCGCGTCCGTCATCAGTCGATGTACCTCAGTCCGGCCTTCTCGAGCGGCCCACGCATGCTGTACATGTCCAGCCCCAGCACGCCAGACGCCAGCTTCTCGCGCTTGGTGCCTTCGTTGGCCTCGCGCGCGCGCGCTGCTTCGAGGGTTTTGGCCGCCAGCGCCTGGGGCACTATCGCCACCCCGTCGTCATCGGCCACGACTACATCGCCGGGGTTCACGATCATGCCGGCGCACACCACCGGGATGTTGACGGAGCCGAGCGTGGCTTTGATGGTGCCCTTGGCGCTGACGGCCTTGCTCCACACCGGAAAGCGCATCTCCGTCAGTGTCTTCACGTCGCGCACCCCGGCGTCGATTACCAGCGCCCGGGCGCCGCGAGCCTGGAACGAGGTCGCCAGCAGGTCGCCGAAATAGCCATCGGTGCACTCGGCCGTGATGGCCGCGACGACGATGTCGCCGGGCTGGATCTGCTCGGCGACGACGTGCATCATCCAGTTGTCGCCCGGGTGCAGCAGCACCGTGACGGCCGTGCCGGAGACCTGGGCGCCGGCATAGATCGGACGCATATAGGGCTTCATCAGCCCGACCCGGCCCATGGCTTCGTGCACGGTGGCCGAGCCCAACGCAGCCAGGCCGTCGGCGGCCGCG
>JAKFEZ010000254.1:0-3867 GCA_036675435.1 Ramlibacter sp.
GGTGAGCTGGCCCGCCACCTCGTACTTGCCGCCGCCCAGGGGCTTGATGCTGCTGGACTGAAAACGCGCCTGCGGAAACTTCGCCGTACCGAACCATTCGGCCTTGGGCAGTTCGGCGTCGGTTTCCGGGATGCCGAGCGTGGCGCTGCCGGTGTCGATGGTGAGCGCCACGGAGCCGGCCTGCGGCTGCTTGGGATCGAAGGCGATCTGTGCGTCGAAGCGCTTGAACTCGCCCTCGACCGGCACGCCCATCTGCTTGCTCACGAACACGATCTCGCTTTGCGCGGGCAGCAGCCGGGCGGTGGACTGGGCCTGCGCCAGCGGTGCAATCAGCAAGCCGGCCAGCGTCCAGATCAGCAGGAGCTTGTTCACGTGGGCGTCCTTTCTCGTGTTTCGGGCAGCGCGGTGCGGCCGAAGCGCATGCGGTCGAGCAGCCCGTCGCGGTCGATCCACTGGTGCTTGAGCGCGGCGGCAATGTGCAGCAGCACCAGCGCCAGCAGCGTGTAGGCCAGCACGGCATGCACCGGCTTGATGACTTTGGCGAACTCCTTGTCCACCGCCACCAGATCGGGCAGCGGCAGCACGCCGAACCACACGATCGGGAAGCCCGCCATCGAGCTGTAGGTCCAGCCGGCCAGCGGCACGGCGAAGAACAGCACGTACATGAGCAGGTGTGTGGCGTTGTGGGCGCGGCGTTGCCAGCCGGGCATCGCCGCAAGGGTGTGCATCGGCAACGGCGGCGGGCGGTGCGTCAGGCGCCACAGCAGGCGCACGACGGAGAGCGCCAGGATGGTGATGCCGGCCCACTTGTGCCAGTTGTAGAGCTTGAGTTGCAGCGGCGAGAACGGCAGGCCGCTCATGTACCAGCCGAGGCCGAAGCTGCCGAACATCGCCAGCGCCAGCAGCCAGTGCAGCGTGATCGCGGTCGGGGTGTAGCGGGTGGACAAGGCACTCATGGCATCGGGTTGACAGGCACTGTAGAGAACTGCAGCGCCCCGCCGGTTCACCGCGATTGACGCATCGATTCAAAAGAATGCAGTCCCGGCGGTTCTGCAAGGACCCGCGCGTGAGTCCTCGCGCGCCGCGGACAGACCCTGAACCACGATGCCGCAAACCCCTGCGGCAGAATCCGCGCGGCCGTGACCGAAGACGCCTTTTGAAGCCTGCCCCTACCGCCCTCGCCATCACCGCCCTGCTGCTCGGTCAGGCCACAAGCCTGCGCGCGCAGGAGCCGGCCCCGCAACTGGGCGACTGCGCGGCCCTCTCGGACGATGCCGCCCGCCTCGCCTGCTACGACCGTCTCGCCGGCCGTGCGCCTGCGTCGGTGCCGCCCGTGCCGGCAGGCCGCACGCCGGACGTGATGGCCGTGCCCAAGGAGCCCGCCGGGCCGGGTCTGCAGGGCCCGCCGGCGCCGCGGCCGAGCTTTCTTTCCAAGTACTGGGAGCTCGACGAAGCCGACAAGCGCGGCACCTTCAACTTCACCGGCTACCGGCCCAATTTCCTGCTGCCGCTGCACGCCACCACCCGCATCAACACCACGCCGGACAGCCCCGCGCCCGACCGCAGCGGCACGCTGGGCAACTACCGCAAGGTCGAAGCCAAGGTGCAGATCTCGCTGCGCACCAAGCTCGCCGAGAACCTGCTGCTGCCCGGCGGCGACCTGTGGGCCGGCTACACCCAGCAGTCGCTCTGGCAGGTGTACCGGCCCAGCGAATCGTCGCCCTTTCGCAGCACCGACTACGAACCCGAGCTGATGTACGTGCTGCCCACGCCGCAGCGCCTGCGCACGCTGCCTTTGGGTTGGCAGTGGCGCTACGGCATCCTGGCGCTGGCCCACCAGTCCAACGGGCAGACCGAACCGCTCTCGCGAAGCTGGAACCGCCTGTACATGGGCGGCGGTTTCGAGCGCGACGACGTGTCGCTTTCGCTGCGCTACAACTACCGCTTCAAGGAAAGCGCCTCGAAGGACGACAACCCCGACCTCGTCTCCTACCGCGGCCACACCGACTGGCTGCTCGCCTGGACACCCGGCCGCGCCACCGCCTCGCTGCAGTGGCGCACCGACTTCCGTCACTGGGACCGCGGCTCGCTGCAGTTCGACTGGAGCTATCCGGTCGAGCCCGACAACCCGAATGCGCTGCGCTGGTACGTGCAGATCTTCAGCGGCTATGCCGAGACGCTGCTCGACTACAACTTTCGGCAGACGAGCCTGGGGATCGGCCTCACGTTGTTCGAGTTCTGACAAGGGGCGGGGCTGAAATGAGAAGCGGACATGCCCCCCGCCGATCTCCCTCTCCCTCTGGGAGAGGGTTGGGGTGAGGGCCGGCCCGGCCCGAGCTAATTCGATGGCCCCTCACCCAACCTCTCCCCAGAGGGGAGAGGAGCAATTGCACCGCCCTTGTGTGCTCCCGCCCGCCACTGCGCCATCAGCCGCTGCCACTTCGGCCGCGCGGCGGCCAGATGACGCGCCTTCACGTGGCCGTAGCCGCGGATCTCTTCCGGGATGCGCGCGATCTCCGCCGCGAGCGACACATTGCCCGCGTCGAGCGTGGCGAGCAGCTCGTCGATCGAGGCCCGGTACTCGCCGATCAACGCGCGTTCGGTGCGGCGCTCCTCGGTCCGCCCGAACACATCGAAGGCCGTGCCGCGCAGGCCCTTGAGCCGCGCCAGCACCTTGAAAGCGCCGCGCATCCAGGGCCCGAACTTCTGCTTGACCGGCTCGCCGCGTGCATTCTTCTTGCCGAGCAGCGGAGGGGCAAGGTGGTAGTGCAGCTTGATGTCGCCCTCGAACTGGGCAGCCAGTTTTTCCGCGAAACCGGTGTCGGTGTGCAGCCGCGCGACTTCGTATTCGTCCTTGTAGGCCATGAGCTTGAAGAGATAGCGGGCGACAGCTTCGGTGAAGGGGAGAGATCGGCGCGCTGCGTTGCCCTCACCCCAACCCTCTCCCAGAGGGAGAGGGGGTAAAGACTTGGCTTCGGTGCGCTGAGCTGGTCCGCTCTGGCTGTGTTGCGCGTGTTGCTCCCTCTCCGTCTGGGAGAGAGGGGATAAGGACTCGGCTTCGGTGCGCTGAGCTGACCTGCTCTGCTTGTGTTGCTCGTATTGCTTCCTCTCCCTCTGGGAGAGGGCTGGGGTGAGGGCCGCGGCCTCGGCCGTGCGCACCTTCTCGACAAAGGCGCGGTAGTCCTCGGCATACGCAGCATCTTGATAGGCCGTCAAGAAATCCACCCGCTGCGCAATCACCTCATCCACCCCCGGCTTCTTCGCGAACCGGATCACCTGCGCCGTGGATGTGAGCGCCTCCAACGCCGCCGGATCGTGCGCCGCACGCCGGCCCCATTCGAACGCCGCCTTGTTGTTGGCGACCTGCACGCCGTTGAGCTCCATCGCCCGCATGAGCGAGGCCTTGCCCAGCGGCACCCAGCCACGCTGCCATGCGTAGCCCAGCATCAGCGGGTTGGTGTAGATCGCATCGCCGAGCAGTTGCGTGGCCAGCCGATCCGCATCGAACTTGCCGACGCTCGCCGCACCGCCGGCCGCCTGCTCGATCACGCTTTCGCACTGGCCGCCCTGGAACTGCCAGTTGGGGTCGGTCACGAAGGCGGCCGTCGGCATGCCGTGCGTGTTGAGCGCCACGTGCGTGCGGCCTTCGCGCATGACGGCCAGCGTGTCCTTCTTCGCGGCGACGATCGGGTCGCACGCGATCACCAGGTCGGCTTCCGCGGTGCCCACCTTGGTGCAGAAGATGGCCTCGGGCCGGTTGGCGATCTGGATGTGGCTCCAGGTCGCGCCGCCCTTTTGCGCCAGGCCGCCGGCGTCCTGCGTGACGATGCCCTTGCCTTCGAGGTGGGCCGCCATGCCGAGCAACTG
>JAKFEZ010000058.1:0-19712 GCA_036675435.1 Ramlibacter sp.
GTGGTCTGCGCCTTGCGCGAGGTGATGCTGATCTTCTGGCCCACCAGTGCATTGAGCAAGGTCGACTTGCCGACGTTGGGCTTGCCGACGATGGCGATGGAGCCGCAGCGCAGCGCGCCCGCCGGCGTGTCTTCTTTCGGGGGGGTGTCCATTTACTTTCCTTTGGCCTTGAGCGCCAGCAGCATGGCGGCCGCGGCGGCCTGCTCGCCTGCGCGGCGCGACGCGCCGATACCCCGTTGCGTAGCGCCCAGTTCCGCAATCTCGCACTCGACGTCGAAGGTCTGCTTGTGGGCCGCCCCCAGGGTGGCTGCGACCCGGTAGACCGGTAGATTCATCCGGCGGCCCTGCAGCCATTCCTGCAACTCGGTCTTGGGGTCCTTGGCCGCGGCGGCCATGGCGGGATTGATAACCACATCTTCGAACAGCCTGCGCACCAACGCCTCGGCCACGCCGTAGCCCGCGTCCAGGTGCACGGCGCCGATCACCGCCTCCAGCGCGTCGGCCAGGATGGAAGGGCGGCGGCTGCCGCCCGAACGGGTTTCGCCTTCGCCCAGCCGGATGACCTCGGACAGGCCCAGGCCCACCGCGAGCTGGTGCAGGGTGTCCTGCTTGACCAGGTTGGCACGCACACGGGAAAGGTCGCCCTCGGGCAGATCCTTCAGCCGCTCGTAGAGCAGCGCGGCTACCGCCAGGTTGAGAACAGAGTCGCCGAGAAACTCCAGGCGCTCGTTGTGGTCGGCTGAAAAGCTGCGGTGGGTCAGCGCCCGCGCCAGCAGCTGCGGGTCGGAAAACTGGTGCTGCAAGCGGGCTTGCAGTGCAATGAGCTGGCCATCCACGCTTGCCTTGTCTTCGGTCCGGTGGCTTATTTGGACGAACCGGCGTACTTGAGCAGCAGGAAAGCCGGCCCGAACATGTGGATTTCGCGGTTGTAGGCGAACTTCACCACCACCTTCTCGCCATTCTTGGAAATCTCCAGGTCCTTGGCGGAGATGGACTTGATGTCGTCGACCCCGGCGGCCTTGTCGAAAATCAGCTTGATCTCCGGCACGGTGTTGCCGGCCGAGGCTTTCTGCACCGCTTTCAGAATGGCCTGGTACTCCACCACCGTCGGGAAGGCTTGTGCCCCGAGCACGCCCAGGCAAGCGAGCACGCCCACGATGATCAGCAAGCCCAGGAAAGAAATGCCGGACTGCGCTGACTTGTGCCGATGATTCATCTGCTGACCCCTCATAGAGAACTACTGGAACGACCCGATCCGTTTGAAACTGCCGAAATTCATCCAGATATAGAAGGCCCGGCCGACGATGTTCCGGTCTGGCACGAACCCCCAATAACGGGAATCGAGCGAATTATCGCGGTTGTCGCCCATCATGAAATAGTGGCCTTGCGGAACCTTGCACGCCACTCCCTCGACACTGTAACGGCAATTCTGCCTGTGGGGAAAGTTCTCGACGCCGGGAATGAAAGCGGGCCGGCTGTCGTCGTTGAGGATGCGGTAGCGCGTGTCGCCCAGGGTTTCTTCGAATTGCTTGAAGTACTGCATCGCGTCTTCGTCGAAGAAATCCGGCAGCGCGTTCTTGGGCACCGGCTTGCCGTTGATGGTGAGCTGCTTGTTGAGGTAGGCCACCTCGTCCCCGGGCACGCCCACCACCCGCTTGATGTAATCCAGGCTGGGCTTGGGTGGGTAGCGGAAAACCATCACGTCGCCGCGCTGGGGCGGCGTGCCCTCGGTGAGCTTGGTGTTGACGACCGGCAGGCGGATGCCATAGGTGAACTTGTTCACCAGGATCAGGTCGCCCACCAGCAGCGTGGGGATCATCGAGCCGGACGGAATCTTGAATGGTTCGAAAAGGAAGGATCGCAATACGAAGACCGCCAGGATCACCGGAAACAGCCCGGCGGTCCAGTCCAGCCACCAGGGCTGCATCAGCAGCCGCTGCCGGGCCTGGGCTACGTCGCCATCGACTTTCGTGATGCCCTGGGCCGCCAGCCCGGCGCGGCGCTCGGCGGCATGGTTCTCCAGCGTCGCCGCGGCCCGGCGGCGTTGCGGCAGGAAATACAGGCGCTCGGCCAGCCAGTACAGGCCGGTGACGGCGGTGGCGAGAAACAGCAGCAGGGCGAAGTTGCCTTCCACCCGCCCGAAGTACCAGGCGCCGGCGTAGCCGGCGAAGGCGGCGAGCACCGCACCCGTGAGAAAAGGCATCATGCGGCCCTCGCCGCCGCGCTGGGCGCGCCGCTCATTCCTCCACCTGCAAAATGGCGAGGAATGCTTCCTGGGGCACTTCGACCGAACCGATCTGCTTCATTCTTTTCTTGCCTGCTTTTTGTTTTTCGAGGAGCTTGCGCTTGCGGCTGATATCGCCGCCGTAGCATTTTGCCAGCACGTTCTTGCGCAGCGCCTTGATGGACTCGCGGGCGATGATATTCGCTCCGATGGCCGCCTGGATGGCCACATCGAACATCTGCCGGCTGATGATCTCGCGCATCTTGGCCACGACCGCCCGCCCGCGGTACTGCGACTGGCTGCGGTGCACGATGATCGACAGCGCGTCCACCTTCTCGCCGTTGAGCAGGATGTCGACTTTCACGACGTCGGACGCGCGAAATTCCTTGAAGGCGTAATCCATCGAGGCGTAGCCCCGGCTCACGGATTTGAGCTTGTCGAAGAAATCCAGCACGATCTCGCCGAGCGGCATTTCGTAGGTCAGCATGACCTGCTTGCCGTGGTAGGCCATGTTCAACTGCACGCCGCGCTTCTGATTGGCCAGCGTCATGACCGGGCCCACGTACTCCTGCGGCATATACAGGTGCACCGTGACGATCGGCTCCCGGATTTCTGTCATCTTGCCCTGGTCCGGGATCTTCGACGGGTTCTCCACCATCACGACTTCCCCGTCGGCCTTCACCACCTGGTACACCACGCTCGGCGCCGTGGTGATGAGGTCCTGGTCGAACTCGCGCTCCAGGCGCTCCTGCACGATCTCCATATGCAGCAGCCCCAGGAAGCCGCAGCGAAAGCCGAAGCCCAGGGCCTGGCTGACTTCCGGCTCGTAGTGCAGCGACGCATCGTTGAGCTTGAGCTTTTCCAGCGCGTCGCGCAGGGAATCGTACTGGTTGGCTTCAGTGGGGTACAGGCCGGCGAAGACCTGCGGCTGGATCTCCTTGAAGCCGGGCAGCGGCTCGGTCGCGGTGAAGGCCGCCCCGCCGCTGCCGGCCTTGATCAGCGTGACGGTGTCGCCGACCTTGGCGGCCTGCAACTCCTTGATGCCGGCGATGAGGTAGCCGACCTCGCCCGCCTTCAGAAACTCGCGCGGTTCGTTGCCGGGCGCAAAGACGCCCAGGTTGTCGGCGTTGTAGGTGGCGCCCGTCGCCATCAGCTTGATGCGGTCGCCGCGCGCGACCCGCCCGTCGACCACACGGACCAGCATCACCACGCCGACGTAGCTGTCGAACCAGCTGTCGATGATCATGGCGCGCAGGGCACCATCCGGGTTGCCGCGCGGTGCCGGGATACGCGCGACCACGGCTTCAAGAATTTCGTCGATGCCCATTCCGGTCTTGGCCGAACAGGGAATGGCATCGCCGGCGTCGATGCCGATCACGTCCTCGATTTCCGCCTTGGCGTTCTCGGGGTCGGCCTGCGGCAAGTCCATCTTGTTGAGTACCGGCACCACTTCGACCCCGAGGTCCAGTGCGGTGTAGCAGTTGGCCACTGTCTGCGCCTCCACGCCCTGGCTCGCATCGACCACCAGCAGCGCGCCCTCGCAGGCGGACAAGGAGCGCGACACCTCGTACGAGAAGTCGACGTGGCCCGGCGTGTCGATCAGATTCAGGTTGTAGACCTGTCCGTCGCGCGCCTTGTAATGCAGCGCGGCGGTCTGCGCCTTGATGGTTATCCCACGCTCCTTTTCGAGATCCATCGAGTCGAGCACCTGCTCTTCCATCTCTCGGTCCGACAAGCCGCCGCATCGCTGGATCAGGCGGTCCGCGAGCGTCGATTTGCCGTGATCGATGTGCGCGATGATCGAAAAATTTCTGATGTGATTCATCAACGGGAACGCTTAAGTGATTGAATTCAAACGGGGGCGGAAAAGAAAAAAGGGCGCGTCGAGTAGTGACGCGCCCTGAACCAACAATCTATGGCAACTGCGATAGTTGGAGCTTCATTGTAGGCAAAAAGCCCGGGGCGTACATCCGACGGCGCTGCTCGACAGGGTCGTTGCAGACCAGCAACAGGATAGTTATTCACAACTTATCAACAAAAATAGGGGGCAAGACCTGGGACAACATGTGGGCGATCTGTGGATCGGCTGTGTACCAGCCGGTTTCGTCCCGTATGGTGGTTTGGGGGGATTTCGATATGCCCCAAACCGGCGATGGCCTGCCCCGATTCTACCCAAAAAAGTAATTAACCCAGGTAAAAGTTAGCGTGCGCAAACATCGAGGAGCGAGCCTGGCGGGTCAAAAAAGATTTCGAGCGCCGCTTTTTATTTTTGTTTTCCGGCGTGAAAAGCCCCAAACCCGACTAGGGGCAGGGGCTTTCAGAATGGGTCCGGACCTAGCGCGTGGGCCGGATCAACACATACGTCGCCAGCTCCCCTCGGCGCAGCAGTACCGGGACCGGCTTGCTCTTGTCCACCTTGGCGACTACGGCGTCGAACTCGCGCACGCTGCCCACTTCGACATTGCCGATGGCCACGATGATGTCGCCCTCGCGAATGCCTGCGCGCGCCGCGCCGTCAGTGACCGCCTCGACCTTGACGCCGCCCTTCACCTTGAGCTCCTTGCGCTGGGCATCGGTCAGGTCGCTGACCACGAGCCCCACCGACTGTGCCGCCGGAGATCCTTTCGGTTTCTCTTCCGGTTCAGCGACCGGCCGCTGGGGTTTCTCCGCTTCGATCTCGGCAATGGTCACGCTCAGGTCACGCGAGTTGCCGCGCCTGAAAACCGTCATCGTGCTGCGATGTCCCGGCTTGGTGTTGCCCACCAGACGCGGCAGATCGGAGGCACGGTCGATCGTCTTGCCGTCGAAACGCGTGATGATGTCACCGGCCTCCACGCCGGCCTTGTCCGCGGGCGAGCCGGCCTCCACGCTGCGCACCAGCGCGCCCTGCGCCTTGCCCAAGCCGATCGATTCCGCCACTTCCTTGCTTACCTGATCGATCTGCACCCCAATGCGGCCGCGCGATACCCGGCCGGCGGGCGAGCGCAGCTGGTCCGCCACGCGGATCGCCTCGTCGATGGGAATCGCGAACGAAATCCCCATGAAGCCACCCGAACGCGAATAGATCTGGCTGTTGATGCCCACCACCTCGCCGCGCATGTTGATCAAGGGGCCGCCGGAGTTGCCGGGGTTGATCGCCACATCGGTCTGGATGAACGGCAGGTAGTCCCCGGTGTCCCGCTGCTTGGCGCTGACGATCCCCGCCGTCACGGTGTTCTCCAGCCCGAAGGGCGAGCCGATGGCCATGACCCATTCGCCAACCTTCAGGCGGGTGATGTCGCCGATCTTCACCGCCGGCAGGCCGGTGGCATCGATCTTGATCACCGCCACGTCGGTCCGCTTGTCGGGCGTGCCGACGACCTTGGCCTTGAACTCGCGCTTGTCGGGCAGCGTGACGATCACCTCTTCGGCGCCCTCCACCACGTGGGCGTTGGTCATGACATAGCCGTCCGACGTGAGGATGAAGCCTGAGCCGACCCCGCGCGGCTGCGCTTCTTCCTGGGGCGGGCGGTTCGGCCGCGGCCCGGGGCGCGGAATGTTGGGCATGGGCTGGCCGAAGAAGCGGCGGAAGAACTCCTGCATCTCCTCGTCCATCGGCCCCGAGCCCGGGGCCTGCGCGGCGCGGGCCCGCTCCAGGGTGCGGATGTTGACCACGGCCGGCCCGACCTGCTCCACCAGGTCGGTGAAGTCGGGCAGCACCCGGTTCTGCGCCACCACAGGCTTGGCAGGCATCAGCGCCACCGTCGCCGACACCGCCAGGGCCATGACCAGGGCATAGCCGCGCAGTTTTTTCCAATCGATCCTGAACATATCGACCTTTCAATCACACAAAGTTAAATGCTGGGAACCAGCGTCCGCCGAATGGTTCGCACAGCAGCGCTCGCCCCGTCGCTCACCAGGGTGAGCATGTGGGGGCTTATTTGCGCCGCTCAAGGTTCTGGGCGAATGCCTTGAGCGTCTGCCCAGGCACCTCGCCCACCGCTGTCAACCACCAGTCCTGCATGCGCCGGGTCAGGGTCTGGGTGGCGCCGCTGGCAAACAGGCCTTCCTGGACATGGCGCTGCCGGTCATAGGCTTCCACGAAGAGCGAGACTGCCGCCAGGCCGTCGGAGAAAATCCACTGCATCGTGCCTTCCGGCGCGGCCGCGCCGGCCACCTGCCTCTTGTAGCAGCTGATGGGCTTGAACCCGGCGACCGCGGCCTTCAGATGCCAGCCCTGCGCCTCGGGCGTGGTCTTGGCGACCTCGGCTTTCTCGACTCTCCAGCCGTCGGGCGAGCCCATCATCTGGCTGAGCTTGTCGGCCCGCACCGGCGCATCCAGCTGGAGCTCGGAAAAAGCCGCCTGCTCCAGCACGCTGCCATCGGCGTCGACGGTCTGGAGCTTGACCACCAGCCCGGTCTTTTTCTCGCTCCAGATGCGGTAGCCGAAACGCAGGCCATCCTTGGGGGCCAGCTGGACCACGTCGGTCTCGAACCCGGCCACGCGGTCGCCGCCGATGCGGCGCGCCGCGTAGAACTCGGGGATGGAGGTTTCACTGGAAACCAGCAGGCCGGGGAACAAGGCCAGCGATTCCCGTTTCTCGGTGCGCACCACGCGGCTTTCAGGCAGCAAGGTCATCACCTCCTCGTTGCGCCGGAAAACCGTGCGCGGCGCCCCGGTCAGCGACTCGACCCGCTCGACCTGCAGTGCGCCGTCGCAGGCGTGCCAGATGCGGGCGCTCGACATGCTCCCGGTGTTCGAGGAGACGACGAACGTTCCGATGTAGTTTCGCTGGCGCGATGCCTCATGCATGCGAAGCAGCCACTCGCTGATGTTGCGCTCCGGGTGCTTGCCTGGCGCTGCGGCCGATGGCGGCGATTGCCCGGACACGACGCCCGATGGCGCGGCCTGGCCATGGGCCAGCAATGCCAGCGCGCTCAGCGCCCAGAACAGGGCGAAGCGGCGGGCCGGGTGATGTCGTTGCGACGTGGCCGTCTCTCCCATGGGCATAGATGCCGCCTTCAGCGGTGGCTCCCTTCGAATGTGGCATTGCGCAGGAAACCGGCCGGCATCTGCAATGCCGAGGCGCCGCCGAGCTGCCGGTGCGCCGCCAGAAATTCGTCCAGCTGCGGGTCGCGGATCATCACGCCGCGTTCGTTGCCGGCCAGCAGGGCGCCGCCCCGCGCTGCCGCCAGCTGCCCCTGTTCGGCCTGGTTGCCCAGGCCGCCCATCGCCGTCCAGGCGATTGCCATGACGGCGGCCGCCGAGGCCAGGCCGGCGACCAGCTTCCAGCGAAAGCTGGCATCGTTAGCCGCCTCGCTCACGGGCTCAACCCCGCCGCCCGGGGCGGTCACACCCTCGAGCGCCGGTTCCCACCCGCGCTGCTCCTGCTGCAAACGCAGCTGCAGCCGGCTGAGGAATTCGGTGGGCGCCGTGCCGGCGGGCAGTTCGCCCGAGCGCAGGACATCGCCGATCAGGTGATAGGTGTGCCAGGCCTCGCGCGCCACCGGGTCGGACGCGGCCACGTCGACGCCGCGCACCAGCGCTTCGCCTCGCAATTGGCCATCGGCCAGAGCCGAAATGAGTTCTCGCGTTTGCAGTTTTTCCATCACAACACCTCGCCCTCGCCGCTTACCAGCGCTTGCCCGACTGGTTTTCCAGCATGGGCTTGACCTTGGCCGAAATCGCCTCGCGCGCCCGGAAAATCCGGGAACGCACGGTGCCGATCGGGCAATTCATCACTTCCGCAATCTCTTCGTAGCTCAGGCCCTCGATCTCGCGCAGCGTCACAGCCTGACGCAGCTCTTCGGGCAAGGCTTCCATGGCCGAGTTGACCGTGGCGGCGATTTCCTTGGCAGCCAACACCGTTTCAGGCGTCTCCGCGGTGGTTAGTTCGTTCTCCACGGCGGAAGTTTCATCTTCGTCGTCGCCGCCCCCGCGGCGCGAGTGTTCGGACACCAGGGGATCGCGCTTGAGGTCGACCAGTGCCTTCTTGGCGGTATTGACCGCGATCCGGTACAGCCAGGTATAGAACTGGGCCTCGCCCCGGAACTGGGCCAGCGCCCGGTATGCCCGGATGAAGGTCTCCTGGGCAATATCCTCCACCAGGTCGGTGTCGCGCACCATCCGGCCGATCAGCCTCTCGATGCGGCGCTGGTACTTCAAGACCAGCAGCTCGAAAGCTTTCTGGTCGCCGGCCACGGTTCGCTCGACCAGCATCAGGTCGGTGTCGGCGGTCACGGGCGGTGCAACGGGGGGCGGTCTGGTCATGGTTTCGCCGCGCCCGGACTCGTCCCCGGCGACGCTGGCGCTCTGGCGCGGGAATATACCGCACGGCGCAAGTCGGCCCAGCGCGGCGCCTCCCGCCGGCGCTCCAGCCAAAACCACTGTAGCGCAGCGCCGTCGGGCTGCCAGCGCAGCAGCAGGGCATCCTGCAGGTCCAGCGCCACCTGGGGCGTGCCGGGTTGGCGCTGGCCAAAGGCAAACCAGCTCCAATGGTCGCCGTCCCATTCGAGCCTTCCCGCCGGCGCGCGCCGCCAGGTCGAGCCCGCGTAGACGCCGGTCGCGGCCAGCAGCAGCACGACCGCCGCCACGCGCCCGGCCGGTGCCTCCACCTGCCACCACCACGCGCCCGTCGCCGCGGCGGCCAGCAGCCAGAGCAGCGCCAGGAGCGCGCCCGCATAGAGCGAACGCCCCACCGGATAACTCACCGATGGGGCGTTGTGCATGGAGGGCTGGAGCTCAAGAAAGCGCGAGACTGCGTCGAAGCGGCTACTGGAGACGCTTGAAAACAAGGGTTCCGTTGGTGCCGCCGAAGCCGAAGTTGTTCTTCACCGCCACCTCGATCTTCATGTCCCGCGCGGTATTGGCGCAGTAGTCCAGGTCGCACTCGGGGTCCTGGTTGAAGATGTTGATGGTCGGCGGGCTCTTCTGGCGGTGCACCGCCAGCACGCTGAACACCGACTCGATGCCGCCGGCGCCGCCGAGCAGGTGGCCTGTCATCGACTTGGTGGAATTGACCACCAGCTTCTTTGCCGAGTCGCCGAAGGCCGCCTTGATGGCGTTGGTTTCGTTCAGGTCGCCCAGCGGCGTGGACGTGCCGTGCGCGTTCAGGTAATCGACCTGGTCGGCATTCAGGCCGGCATTGCGCAGTGCATTCACCATCGAGCGGCGCGGCCCGTCGACATCGGGCGCGGTCATGTGAAAGGCGTCGGCGCTCATGCCGAAGCCGGCAAGCTCGGCATAGATCTTCGCTCCGCGCGCCTTGGCGTGCTCGTATTCTTCGAGCACCAGCACGCCGCCGCCCTCGCCGAGCACGAAGCCGTCGCGATCACGGTCCCAGGGCCGCGAAGCCGTTTTCGGATCGTCGTTGCGGGTGGACAGGGCACGGGCCGAGGCGAAGCCGCCAATGCCCAGCGGCGAAATGGCCGATTCGGCTCCCCCGGCGATCATCACGTCGGCGTCGCCCGATTCGATCATGCGCCCGGACAGCCCGATGGCGTGCAGCCCGGTCGTGCAGGCGGTGACGACGGCGATATTCGGCCCCTTGAAGCCGTACTTGATCGAGACGTGTCCCGAAATCATGTTGATGATCGAGGCCGGCACGAAGAACGGGGAAATGCGGCGCGGGCCGCGGCTGGTCAGCTCGGCGTGGGTCTGCTCGATCATGGGCAGGCCGCCGATGCCGGCGCCGATGTTGCAGCCGATGCGCGTGGCCAGTTCGTCCTCCAGCGCTTCGCCAGTGGGCAGCCCGCTGTCGGCAACCGCCTGGCAGGCTGCGGCCAGCCCCAGATGGATGAAACGGTCCATGTGCCGGGCTTCTTTCTCGGGGATGTAGTCCCCGATGTCGAACCCCTTGACCTCCCCGGCGAACTTGCAGGCGAAATTGCCGGCGTCGAACTGGGTGATGAGGTCGATGCCGGGCTTGCCGGCCAGCAGGTTGGCCCAGGACTCCTCGGCCGTGTTGCCCACCGGGCTGACACAACCCAGGCCGGTCACTACCACCCTGCGTCTCGTTTGCATTGCGCTCATGCGAGCAAACCTTTCACTGCCCCGGCCACTCAGGCCTTCTGGTGGGCGTTGGCGTAATCGATGGCGTTTTGCACCGTCGTGATCTTCTCGGCGTCCTCGTCCGGGATCTCGATGCCGAACTCGTCTTCGAGCGCCATCACCAGTTCCACCGTGTCGAGCGAGTCGGCACCGAGATCCGCCACGAAGGCTTTTTCACTGGTGACCTGGGACTCTTCTACGCCGAGTTGCTCGGCGATGATTTTTTTGACACGTGCTTCGATATCGCTCATGGTTCCCTCAAAGGGTTGTGAATGAATCCGCGATTTTAGCCGCCATGGGGTTTGAGTCCCTGTAGGCCGCGACCGGGCGGATAAACCGGCGTTGACTGTGCCCCTCAGGACATGTACATGCCGCCGTTGACGTGCAGTTCCTGCCCCGTCACGTAGCCGGCCTGCGGCGAGGCCAAAAAGGCGACTGCGTGCGCGATGTCGGCCGGCTTTCCCAGGTGCCCGAGCGGAATCTGCCCGAGAAGGGCCTTTTGCTGCTCCTGCGGCAAGCTGGCGGTCATGTCGGTCTCGATGAAACCGGGCGCCACGCAATTGACGGTGATGCCCCGGCTGCCGAGTTCGCGGGCCAGCGCCCGGGTCATCCCGGCCACGCCCGCCTTGGCGGCCGCGTAATTGGCCTGGCCCGGGTTGCCCGAAGCCCCGACGACCGAGGTGATGTTGATGATCCGGCCATAGCGCTGCTTCATCATGATGCGCATTACGGCCCGGCTCATCCGGAACACTGCCTTCAGGTTGGTATCCAGCACGGCGTCCCAGTCCTCGTCCTTCAGTCGCATCGCCAGCATGTCGCGGGTGATGCCGGCGTTGTTGACCAGCACCTGCAGGCCGCCGTGCTCCTTGGCGATCGTGTCGACCAGTGCCTGGGCGGCTTCGCCCTGGTTGACGTCCAGGGTCGCGCCGCGGCAGCCCGCATGGCCCGACAATGCGGCGCCGATGCGCGCCGCGCCCTCGTCGGTGGTGGCAGTTCCGATCACTTTGAGGCCACGCTGGGCCAATTCGAGCGCAATGGCGGCGCCGATGCCGCGCGACGCGCCGGTGACCAGCGCGAGCTGTCCTTCGAAGGGGGAATTCATGCCACCAGGCCTTTCACTTCGGCCAGGCTGGCCGGGTCGTACAGCGCCAGCCCCGTGAGTTCGGGATCGATCCGCCTGCACATCCCCGCCAGCACCTTGCCCGGGCCGCACTCGACCACGGTGGCGACGCCCCGCGACTTGATCGCCCGGACACAGTCGACCCAGCGAACCGGGCCGAAAGCCTGCTCGTAGAGCGCCGCGCGAATGCGGTCGGGGTCGCTTTCGGCCGTGGCCTCGATGTTGTTGATCACCGGAATCGACGGGGCGGCAAAAGACGTCGCCGCCAGCTTTTCCCGCAGCTTCTCGGCCGCGGGCTTCATCAGGCTGGAATGGAAAGGCGCAGACACCGGCAAGGGCAGCGCCCGCTTGGCGCCGGCCGCCTTGAGCAATTCGCAGGCTTTCTCGACGGCGGCCTTGCTGCCGGCAATCACGGTCTGCGCCGGGTCGTTGAAATTGACCGCCTCGACCACCTCAGTGGTGTTGGCGCCGAAACCGCGCACGGCTTGCGCACAGCCCTCGATGACCTTCTGCGCGTCCATGCCGAGAATCGCCGCCATGGCCCCGGTGCCGACCGGCACCGCATCCTGCATGGCTTGCGCCCGGAAGCGCACCAGCGGCGCGGCCTGCGCCAGGGTCAGCACGCCGGCCGCCACCAGCGCTGAATACTCGCCCAGCGAGTGCCCGGCCATCACCGCCGGCGTGGCGCCGCCCTCTGCACGCCAGGCGCGAAAGGCACCCACTCCCGCCACCAGCATCACCGGCTGGGTGTTGGTGGTCAGCGCCAGCGCTTCCTTGGGCCCTTCGCGAACCAGCTTGCCGATGTCTTCGCCCAGGGCGTCCGACGCTTCCGCCAGCGCCCCTGCCACGGCCGGGTGGTCGCCCCAGGCGTCCAGCATGCCCACGGACTGCGAGCCCTGGCCGGGAAAGACGAATGCGAACGGTGTCATGCAGGTATCCAGGAAATGAATTGGGGGGGCCGGCGCGGGCGATTCCCGCGCTCAGAAATCCAGCAGGACCGCGCCCCAGGTGAAACCACCCCCGACGCCTTCCAGCATGAGCGTCTCGCCCTTCTTGATCTTGCCGCTGCGCACCGCCGCATCCAGCGCCAGCGGGATTGACGCCGCCGAGGTGTTGCCGTGCTGGTCCACCGTCACGACCACTTTGTCCATCGGCAGCTTCAGCTTCTTGGCCGTGCCCTGCATGATCCGGATGTTGGCCTGGTGCGGGATCAGCCAGTCGATGTCGGCCTCGGTCCTGCCGGCCTTGGCCAGCGTGGCGCGGGCGGCCTCCTCGAGCACGCCCACCGCCAGCTTGAACACGGCCTGGCCATCCATCTTGAGCAGGGGATCGCCCAGCACCTGGCCACCGGAGACCGTGCCCGGCACGCACAGGATGCCCACGTACTTGCCGTCGGCGTGCAAGTCGCTCGCCAGGATGCCGGGGGTATCCGACGCCTCCAGCACGACGGCGCCCGCGCCATCGCCGAACAGCACGCAGGTGGTGCGGTCGTTGAAGTCGAGGATGCGCGAAAACACCTCGGCGCCGATCACCAGGGCCTTGTTGGCCGCGCCGGTCTTGATCATCGCGTCGGCAACCGTCAGGGCATAGACGAAGCCGCTGCACACAGCCTGGACGTCGAATGCCGCGCAGCCCGCAATACCCAGCTTGTGCTGCAGGATGCAGGCCGCAGAGGGAAAGATCATGTCGGGCGTGGACGTGGCCACGATGATCAGGTCGATCTCTTCCGGCCGGGCGCCCGCCGCCTCGATGGCCTGGCGGGCGGCGTGGACCGCAAGGTCGCTGGTATTGACGCCATCCGCGGCGAAATGGCGCGCCCGGATGCCAGTGCGCTCGACGATCCACTGGTCGGAGGTTTCCACGCCCTTGGCGGCCAGCTCGGCGGCCAGGTCGGCATTGGTCACGCGGCGCGGCGGGAGGTAACTGCCGGTGCCGGTAATGCGCGAGTATCTGTTCATTCGATGGTGGCCGCGTCCAGGGGGAACATGTCTTCGCCGGCGCCCGCCAGCAGGGGCCTGGCATGAGCGATGCGCGCCTGGACACGGTCGAGCAAGTTGTTTCGGGCCGCATCATACGCCCGGTTGAGGGCCTGCTCGAACGCGAACTCGTCGGCCGAGCCGTGGCTCTTGAACACCAGCCCGCGCAGCCCCAGCAACGCGGCCCCGTTGTAGCGCCGATAGTCCACCCGGTTCTTGAACGCAGACAGGATGGGATAGGCCGCCAAGCCGGCGAGCCGGGTGAAGACGTTGCGCGAAAATTCTTCCTTGAGGAACCCGCCGATCATCGATGCCAGCCCCTCGCTGGTTTTCAAGGCGACGTTGCCGACAAAGCCGTCGCACACCACGATGTCGGTCGTGCCCTTGAAAATATCGTTGCCTTCGACGTTGCCGAAGAAGTTCAAGTCTCCGGACTTGGCGGCCGATCTCAGCAGCTCGCCTGCCCTTTTGATCATTTCGCTGCCCTTGATCACTTCTTCGCCGATATTCAGCAGACCCACTGAAGGCGACTCTTCATGGTTCAGAGCCGCCACCAGCGCCGAGCCCATGACCGCGAACTGAAGCAGGTGTTGCTCGGTGCAGTCGACATTGGCGCCGAGGTCCAGTACCGTGGTGGCGCCGCCTTTGGCGTTGGGCAGCGGATAGGCGATGGCCGGCCGGTCGATGCCGTCGACGGTCTTGAGCAGGTAGCGCGCAAGCGCCATCAAGGCTCCGGTGTTGCCCGCCGACACAGCCGCCTGGGCGTGTCCTTGCTTCACCTGCTGGATCGCGATGCGCATCGACGAATCCTTCTTGCGGCGCAGCGCCACCTCGACGGAATCGTCCATGGCCACCACTTCCGTGGCATTCACGATGCGCGCGCGCGGGTGATCGAGCGCCCGCAAGCTCTGCTCGGCCCCGACCAGCACCAGTTGGGCGTCGGGCTGGCGTTCCAGGAATTGCCGGCAGGCGGCGAGCGTCACGCGGGGGCCGTGGTCGCCTCCCATGCAGTCGACAGCCAATAGAGTCATGGCTTAAATGTAGAACGAAACGGCGCGCCCAAAAATAAAGGCCCGCACTGCGCTGCAGCCGGGCCTGGAGGCGCAAAGCCTGGTCAGGCTTCGTTCTTGGTTTTCAGCACTTTGCGGCCGCGGTAGAAGCCGGTCGGGCTGATGTGGTGGCGCAGGTGGGTTTCGCCCGTGGTGGGCTCCACGGCGATGCCCGGCACCACCAGGGCGTTGTGCGAGCGGTGCATGCCGCGCTTGGACGGCGATTTCTTGTTCTGCTGGACGGCCATGATGGGCTCCTGGATCAAAGACCCCCGCAGGAAAGCGGCGGCGGTTGTGTTGGCGGGAAGACGGGCAGGCGTTCGAAGGCCTGGCGCGAAGCCCACGATTATAGCCGAACTCGGCGACCTGGCCCAGTTGGAGTCAGCCTCTGCCTAGGGCTTGCCGATCCTGAGCTTGCCGAGAATGGCGAAAGGGTGCGGACGCGACGCGGGTGCGTCCTCGGGCTCTTCGCCGGCGGGCGGCAGCTCCAGCGGTTCCGGGCAAGCCTCGTGACGGGGCGCCAGGGGCATCTCCATCAGTAACTCGTCCTCGACCAGCTCGACCAGGTCCAGGCTGTGGCTGAGGGCCAGCACGTCCTCCTGGGACTCGTCGTCCTGGGCCGCGGCCATGGCTTCGTCCGCGACGAAGCGAAACGAGCGCTCGACTGCCACCGGAACGTCCACCGGGCCGAGGCAGCGCTGGCAGGTGAGCGACAGCACCGTGTGGGCATCCAGGTGCAGCCAGACGTCCGGATGGACATGGCCGGGGTTGCGCAATTCACCGGTTGCCGACCAGGTCACCGGCGCTTCCGCGCTGCGGCCCTGGGTTTCGGCCATCAGTCGCTCGAACTTGCGCACCGGCTCCTGCCCGTTCAACACGGCGCCTGCTTCGGCGAAAGCCTGCACATCCAGACGGCGGCCTGAAAACTCTTTGGTCATGGAGCCAGTGTAAGAGAATCGAGCCATGTCCGACGCTTCGCCCTCCTCCTGCAACCGGCCCCTGGTGCTGGGCTCGACGTCACGCTACAGGCGCGAATTGCTGTCGAGATTGCAGCTCCCATTCGAGGTGGCGTCGCCCGAAGTGGATGAGGCGCCCAGGGCAGGGGAACCGCCGCGCGAAATGGCATTGCGACTCGCCTTGGCCAAGGCGC
Source organism: Ramlibacter sp. (assembly GCA_036675435.1). Classification (GTDB taxonomy): domain Bacteria; phylum Pseudomonadota; class Gammaproteobacteria; order Burkholderiales; family Burkholderiaceae_C; genus Ramlibacter. Next base: position 15,549 of record JAKFEZ010000058.1, read on the forward strand.
ACGCGGTGGCGGCGCAATTTCCGGGCGCCGTCGTGATCGGCTCCGATCAGGTAGCCGACCTTGCCGGCGAACCGCTGGGCAAGCCCGGCACGCACCCCAATGCGGTTGATCAGTTGCGCAGGATGCGCGGCCGGTCCGTCGTGTTCCAGACCGCGGTGGCCGTGGTCTGCGCCGAAACCGGCTTCGAGCAGCTGGACCTGGCGCCCGTCCAGGTGAAGTTTCGCGACCTGAGCGACGCCGAGATCGAGGCCTATCTGCTGGCCGAGCAGCCCTACGACTGCGCCGGCAGCGCCCGCAGCGAGGGCCTGGGCATCGCGCTGCTGGATGCGATCGAGAGCGACGACCCCACCGCGCTGATCGGCCTTCCGCTGATCCGCACCTGCCGGATGCTGCGCGCCGCCGGCCTGAAATTGCTGTGATGGCGGCGGCTGCAGGCAAGCTGCTCCTGGTGCCGGCGCCGCTGGATTTCGGCTGCGCGGTGCAGGTGCCGCTGCCCGAAGTGATGCCGGCCGGCACGCTGTTAACCGCCTCGCGGATCACCCACTGGATCTGCGAGAACGCGAAAACGGCGCGGGCCTACCTGAAGCGCATCGACGAAATTCATCCGCTGGCGCTTCCCCTGCGCGAGCAAATCATTGTCGAGCTGCCGCGGGAGGTCCACAAGAAAGGCGATCACCTGGGCGGCTTCGACGCCAGCCCGTTGCTGGCGCCGGCGCGGGAGGGCCACGACGTCGGCCTGCTGAGTGAAGCCGGGATGCCGGCCGTCGCCGACCCCGGCTCGTCGGTGGTGCGCGCCGCGCACGATCTGGGTCTGACCGTGGTGCCTTTGGTAGGCCCGGTATCGTTGCTGCTGGCACTGGCCGCCAGTGGCCTGAACGGCCAGAACTTCGCCTTCGTCGGCTATCTTCCGCAAGACGGGACACAGCGGGCCCAGCGCATCCGCGAACTGGAGGCCCTCGCGCTCAAGACCGGCCAATCGCAGCTGTTCATCGAAACGCCCTACCGTAATGCCGCGCTCTGGGAGGCACTGATCAAGACGCTGCAGCCGGGCACGCGCTTGGCGATCGCCGCCGGGCTGACCCTGCCGGGTGCCGCCAGCCACAGCCGGCCGGCCAAGGCCTGGCGCCCGTTGCCGGCGCCGGTCGGCAAGGACACGCCGGCCGTGTTTGCAATCGGCCGCTGAGATATTCGCCCCCACGCTCACTTCGTTCGCTGCCCCCCGAGGGGGCCCAGCCCACCTTGGGAGCGGCCCGGCGGTGGTCTGAGGTGTTCGCCCCCACGCTCACTTCGTTCGCTGCGCCCCAAGGGGGCCCAGCCCACCTTGGGAGCGGCCCGGCGGTGGTCTGAGATGTTCGCCCCCAAGCTCACTTCGTTCGCTGCCCCCAAGGGGCCCCGGCCCACCTTGGGAGCGGCCCGGCGGTGGTCTGAGGCGGCCCTGACCTACCGCAGCGCGGGAAGGGCCCGCACGGCCCGCATGGCGCCCTCGCCCACGGCGGCGCCAAATTTCTTGGCCAGCCGCTCCGCGACGTTGTCGCGGCGGGTGTAGTCGACCAGGTCTTCGGCCTTGACGATTTCCCGTGCGACGAAATCCAGGTTGCCCAGCTGATCGGCCAGGCCCATCTCGATGGCCTGCTGGCCAGTCCAGAACAGGCCGGTGAACAGCTCCGGTGTCTCCTTCAGGCGCTTGCCCCGCCCGGCCTTCACCGTGTCGATGAATTGCTGATGCACCTGGTCGAGCATGGCCTGGGCGAAGGCCCGGTGTTTTTCGGTCTGCGGGCTGAACGGGTCGAGGAAGCCCTTGTTTTCACCGGCGGTCATGAGCCGCCGCTCCACGCCGAGCTTGTCCATGAGGCCGGTGAAGCCAAAGCCGTCCATCAACACGCCGATGCTGCCGACGATGCTGGCCTTGTCGACGAAGATCCGGTCGGCGGCGGCGGCGATGTAGTAGGCCGCCGAGGCGCAGGACTCTTCGACCACGGCGTACACCGGTTTCTTGTGCTTGGCACGCAGCCGCTTGATTTCGTCGCTGATGATGCCGGCCTGCACCGGACTGCCGCCCGGTGAGTTGATCAGCAGCACCACGGCCTGGGCGCCGGCGTCCTCGAACGCGCTGCGCATCGCGGCCACCACCGTTTCGGCACTGGCGTCGCCCTCGGAATCGATCTCGCCCTTGATCTCGATCACGGCAGTATGCGGCAGCGACTTGTCGGTGCTGGGGGCGCCGCGCCCGCTCAAGGTCCACAGCAGGAAGACGAAGAATGCCAGCCAGGCGAGGCGCGTGAAATTGCGCCAGCGGCGGGCCCGGCGCTGCTCCTCCAGGGTGGCGAACATCAGCTTTTCGAACGTGGCGCGCTCCCAGCCCGGCGTGAACCCGGGTTCGGGGTCGACCCGCGACGCGGCCGGACGGTTGTCGGCACCCGGCGTTTCGGGCGGTTGTGATTCGTTCATCGTTCAGAGTTCGAGGGGTTGGAGGTTGTAGTCAGTATGCCAGTGCACCACGCCGCCGTGCTCGCTCAGCGCTATTTTCACCAGGCCGCCCCGGCAGGGCCCGCCCGCGCATTCGCCGCTGTCAGGCTGGTACACCGCGCCGTGGGTTGCGCACAGCAACCAGCGGCCCGAATCGTCGAAGAAGCGATTGGGCTGCCAGTCCATCTCCATCGCCACGTGCGCGCAGCGGTTGAGATAGGCATGGGCGGCGCCCTGGTACCGGATGGCGAACGCCCGGCAGCTCTGCCCGGCGAAGAGCACGTCGAACGGCACCGCCTCGCCCCCGTCGAGCAAGTCGGCGGAGTTGCACAGGGGAATCGCTGAGGTCATCAGGCGTTTTCTGCCAGCCAGCCGTGCAGGCTTTTCACGGAGTGCGCCACGAACAACGGTTCGAGCACGTGGAATTCCCCAGGCTCGTGGGCGCCGTAGCTCACCGCCACGGCGGCGCACCCGGCATTGACAGCCATCTGAAGGTCATGCGTGGTGTCGCCGACCATCAACGTGCGCCCAGGCTCCACGCCGAACTCGCGCATCAGCTCCAGCAGCATCCGCGGGTGCGGCTTGCCGGCGGTTTCGTCGGCCGTGCGGGAGCCGTCGAAAACCCCCTTGAGCTGCACCGTTTGCAGCACCTCGTCCAGGCCCCGCCTGGACTTGCCGGTCGCCACGGCCAGCCAGTGATGCCTCGCCTTGAGCTCGTCGAGCAGGGGCAGCACGCCTTCGAACAGGCTGAGGTCGTTCTGGTGTGAGATGTAGTGGTGGCGGTAGCGGGCGCCGAGCTCGGGGTACTTGTCCGGGGGCACATCGGGCGCGGCATGCGCGAGTGCCTGCATCAGCCCCATGCCGATCACATAGGAGGCGGCCTTGTCGGTAGGCATCGCGCCGCCAACGTCGACCACGGCGCGCTGGATGCAGCGCACGATGATCCGGGTGGAGTCGAACAGGGTGCCGTCCCAGTCGAATGCAATCAGGTCAAACCGGCGGGGACGCGAGGGGGGCATGGTCGGCAAACTTCTTCAATTCCGGCGGCAGCGCCGCGATCAGTTCGATGCGCCCGCCGTCGGCGGGATGATTGAACTGTAACCTCCACGCATGCAGGTACATGCGCCGCAGCCCCTGGCGGTGCAACGCCTTGTTGAGCTCGAAGTCCCCGTATTTGTCATCGCCGGCGATCGGGTGGCCGGCCGCCGCGAGATGCACCCGTATCTGGTGGGTGCGGCCGGTCTTGATGGTGACTTCTAGGAGCGTGAAGAGGCCCTCACCCCGGCCCTCTCCCAAAGGGAGAGGGTGAGAAATGCGCTGCGCGACCTTCACCAGAGTTATCGAGCGCATGCCGTCCGGGTCGTCCCGGGCAACCACCTTGACCCGGCGCTCGCCGTCGGCCTGCAGGTACTTGTGCAGCGGCACGTCGATGACTTTCTTGTTGGCCGGCCACGCCCCCGCCACCAGGGCCAGGTAGGTCTTGCCCGTTTCGCGCTCGCGGAACTGGTCCTGCAGCTTCAGCAGCGCCGACCGCTTCTTGGCCACCAGGAGAATTCCGGAGGTCTCCCGGTCGAGCCGGTGCACCAGTTCCAGCAGCCGGGCCTGGGGCCTGGCTTGCCGCATCTGCTCGATCACGCCGAAGCTGACGCCGCTGCCGCCATGCACCGCCACGCCGGCCGGCTTGTCGATGGCGACCAG
>JAKFEZ010000182.1:0-19662 GCA_036675435.1 Ramlibacter sp.
TCCACCAGCCCGCAGTACGCCATCATCGCCAGCTGCGACGTGGCGGCGGCCATGATGGAGCCGCCCGGAGGCACCGCGCTGGTGGAAGAGAGCATCCTGGAGGCACTGGACTTTCGCCGAGCCATGCGCAAGGTGGACGAGGAATACGGCAAGGATTGGTGGTTCAAGGTCTGGGGGCCGGACAAGCTGGTCGAGGAGGGCATTGGCCGGGCCGAGGACTGGATCCTGATGGGCGAGGCGCGATCGGCCAAGACCGGGCAGAACTCGCTGCGCAACTGGCACGGCTTCGGCGACCTGGCCGAAGGCTTCAACATGCTGGACCCGATCAAGTCCACCATCGTCACGCCGGGCATGGACCTGAACGGGAAGTTCGCCAAGACCGGCATCCCGGCCAGCATCGTGACGCGCTTCCTGGCCGAGCACGGCATCATCGTGGAGAAGACGGGCCTGTACAGCTTCTTCATCATGTTCACCATCGGCATCACCAAGGGCCGCTGGAACACCATGCTCACGGCGCTGCAGCAGTTCAAGGACGACTATGCCCGCAACCAGCCGATGTGGCGCATCCTGCCGGAGTTCTGCCAGCAATTCCCGCGCTACGAGCGCATGGGACTGGCTGACCTGTGTCAGCATATCCACGAGCTGTACGCCAAGTACGACATCGCGCGGCTCACCACCGACATGTACCTGAGCGACCTGACGCCGGCCATGAAGCCGAGCGACGCCTTCGCCTATATCGCCCACCGCAAGACCGAACGGGTGGAGATCGACGAGCTCGAAGGCCGCATCACCACTTCGCTGGTGACGCCTTATCCGCCGGGCATACCGCTGCTGATCCCCGGCGAAGTCTTCAACAAGAAGATCGTCGACTACCTGAAGTTCTCGCGCGAGTTCAACGCCCAGTGCCCGGGCTTCGAGACCGACATCCACGGGCTGGTGGAAGAAGCCGGGCCGGATGGAAAGTTGCGCTATTACGCGGATTGCGTGCAGCGCTGACAGGGATGGGGCCATCGGGGCCTGCATGCCCCCACCCCGGCCCTCCCCCCGTAAGGGGAGGAAGAAGAGTCAGCCATCAGTCCCCGGCGACGCCTCCGGCGTGGCTGAAACCGCCGTCCACGTACGTGATTTCGGCGGTGACCCCGCCGGCCAGGTCGCTCAGCAAGAATGCCGCCACGTTGCCCACATCGTCGATGGTGACGTTGCGGCGGATCGGCGAGTTGGCGGCCACCACGCTCAAGATCTTGCCGAAATCCTTGATGCCGCTGGCGGCGAGCGTCTTGATCGGGCCGGCGCTGATGCCGTTGACCCGCATCCCCTTGGGTCCCAGCGATTCGGCCAGGTAACGCACCGAAGCTTCCAGCGATGCCTTGGCCAGCCCCATGGTGTTGTAGTTCGGCACCGTGCGCAGGGCGCCCAGGTACGTGAGGGTGAGAAGGGCCGATTTGTCGTTCAGGTAAGGCAGCGCCGCCTTCGCCATCGCCGGGAAACTATAGGCGCTGATGTCATGCGCGATCCTGAAGCCCTCCCGTGACAGCCCTTCGAGGAAATCCCCTGCGATGGCCTCGCGGGGCGCGAAGCCGATGCTGTGCACGAAGCCGTCGAACTTCGGCCATTGGACCGATAGGTCCTTGAAGAGTCGATCGATCTGGACGTCATCGCCGACGTCGCAGTCGAAGATCAGCCGCGAGCCGAAGTCGGCCGCAAACTCGGTAATTCGCTCCTTGAAGCGCTCGCCGACGTAGCTGAAAGCCAGTTCCGCCCCCTGGGCGTGGCACGCCTTGGCGATGCCATAGGCGATGGAACGGTTCGACAGAACACCTGTGATCAACAATTTCTTGCCAGCCAGGAACCCCATATGTGTCTTTCGGTGAAAAAATCTGTGCAGAATTGTCGCATGCGAGGTTTGCTGGTCTTTCTGGCTTCACTGCTGGCGGCGCCGGCATGGGCCGCGCACGCGTATGCGCAGTTCGGCGACGTCAAGTACCCGGCGGGCTTCACCCATTTCGCCTATGTGAACCCGCAAGCGCCCAAGGGCGGCGAGATTCGCATGGTGCCGCCGACCCGGCCTACCAACTTCGACAAGTTCAATCCTTTCACCCTCAAGGGGACCGACCCTTATGGCCTCGGAATCCTGCTGTTCGAGAGCCTGCTGACCGGCAACCTGGACGAGCCCACCACCAGCTATGGGCTGCTGGCGGAGGATGTGGAGGTTGCAGCGGACAAGCTGTCGGCCACGTTCCGCTTGAACCCCAAGGCCCGGTTCCATGACGGAAAGCCGGTGCAGGCGGGCGACGTGGTGCATTCCTTCCGCACCCTGATCAGCAAGCAGGCCGCGCCCCAGTTCCGGGTGATTTACGCCGACGTCAAGGACGTGGTGGCACTGGACGAGCGCACGGTGCGGTTCGACTTCACCAGCCCCAACCCCGAGCTGCCGCTGATCGCCGGCGGCATGCCGGTGTTCAGCCGCGAGTGGGGCAAGGGCAAGCCGTTCGACCAGGTGGTGTCGGATATCCCGATCGGCTCGGGTCCCTACAGGATCGCCGACCCGCGCATGGGGCGCGACATCACCTACCAGCGTGACCCGGAGTACTGGGGCCGGGACCTGCCCACGCGCAAGGGGCACTTCAATTTCGACCGGATCAGCTTCAAGATCTACCTGGACGAAACCTCCCGTTTCGAGGGCCTGAAGGCGGGCGAATTCGACTTCATGCGCGAGTTCACCTCGCGCAACTGGGCCCGGCAGTACAAGGGCCGGCAGTTCGACAGCGGCGAGCTGAAAAAGGCCACCTTCGAGAATCGCAACCCGGGCGATTTCCAGGGCTACATCTTCAATCTGCGCGACCCCAAGTTCCAGGACATCCGGGTGCGCAAGGCGCTGACGCTGGCCATGGATTTCGAGTGGATGAACCGGCAGCTGTTCTACGGCCTGTACAAGCGCGTCAACGGCTACTTTCCGAACAGCGATTTTCACGCCGAAGGCCTGCCTGGACCTGAAGAGCTCGCGTTGCTGGAGCCGTTGCGCGCGCAGTTGCGCCCCGAGGTGTTCGGGCCGGCTTTCATCTCGCCCAGCACCAACCCGCCGCGCAGCCTGCGCCAGAACCTGCGCGAGGCCCAGGCGCTGCTGCGGGAAGCCGGCTGGAACTACAAGGACGGGGCATTGCGCAATGCGGCCGGTGAGCCTTTCGTGATCGAATTCCTGAACGACCAGCCTTCGATCGTTCGCATCGTCGCGCCGTTCGAGCAAGCCCTGGGCAAGCTGGGCATCGGCTGGATCTACCGGCAGGTCGATTTCTCCCTGGCCAAGCAGCGGATGGATCGGTTCGACTTCCAGCTGACCACGCGGCGCATTCCAGGCATGGTCGCGCCGGGCACGGCCTTGCAGGAGCTGTTCGGCTCCCAGGCGGCGGCGACGCCGGGCTCATCCAACTACTGGGGCATTGCCGATCCGGCGGTGGACGCGCTGCTGCAGAAGGTGATACAGGCGAAGACCCGGCCGGAGCTGAACGCCGCCATGCGCGCGCTGGACCGCGTGCTGTCGCACGGTCACTACTCCATCCCGCAGTACTACGGCGACGCCTTCTTCATCGGCTACCGGCCCGAACGGTTTGTCCTGCCCCCGATCGTTCCGCCTTATTACGAGGCCGACGTCTGGGCCATGTCGAACTGGTGGGCTTCGAGCGAGAATCGCTGATGACAGCCTATATCCTCAAGCGCCTGCTGCTGATGATTCCCACCTTGCTGGGCATCCTGCTGGTGACATTCGCGGTGGTGCAGTTCGTTCCGGGCGGGCCGGTCGAACAGATGGTCGCCCAGCTCCAGGGGCGCGACTCGGGCGGCGAGCGGGCTGCCGCGTCGGGCGCGGGTTACCGCGGCCGGCAAGGCATCGACGAGGCGCGCATCGCCGAGATCCGCCAGTTGTACGGCTTCGACAAGCCCGCGCACGAGCGCTTCCTGCAGATGCTGGGCCAATTCGCTCGGTTCGACCTGGGCCGCAGCTTCTACCAGCACAAGGACGTCTGGGAACTGGTGAAAGAAAAGTTGCCCGTTTCAATCAGCCTCGGCTTGTGGACCTTCTTCCTGAGCTACCTGATCGCCGTGCCGCTGGGGGTGGCCAAGGCCGTCCGGGCGGGCTCGCGCTTCGACTTCGTGACCACGCTGGTGGTGCTGGTGGGCTATGCCATACCCGGGTTCGTGCTCGGGGTTGCGCTGCTGGTGATCTTCGGCGGCCAGCTGCAGTGGTTTCCGCTGCGCGGGCTCACGTCCTCCAACTGGGAACAGCTGAGCTGGGGCGCCAGGATCGTCGACTACCTCTGGCACATCGCGCTGCCGGTCACGGCCATGGTGTTCGGCAGTTTCGCGGTCACCGCCATGCTGACCAAGAACGCCTTCCTGGAAGAGATCCGCAAACAGTACGTGCTGACGGCGCGCGCCAAGGGGCTGCAGGAAAAACAGGTGCTGTGGAAGCACGTTTTCCGCAACGCGCTGATTCCCATCATCACCGGCTTCCCCGCGGCCTTCATCGGGGCCTTCTTCACCGGCTCGCTGCTGATCGAGACGCTGTTCTCGCTGGACGGGCTGGGGCTGCTCAGCTACGAAAGCGTGATCCGCCGTGACTACCCGGTCGTGCTGGGCACGCTGTTTTTCTTCACGCTGATCGGCCTGGTGACCAAGCTGATCAGCGACCTGTCTTACGTTCTGGTGGATCCGCGTGTCAAGTTCGACTGACGCACTCGCGCCGACCGGCCCTGCCGCGTTCGTCAGTCCGGGGCGGCGGGCCTGGCAGCGGTTCCGGCGCAATCGCCTGGGCTACTACAGCCTGGTGATCTTCAGCATCCTGGTGGTGCTGAGCCTGTTTGCCGAGTTCCTGTCCAACGACAAGCCCCTGGTGGTGCGCTACGAAGGGAGCCTGTACTTTCCCATCGTCAAGGACTATCCCGAAACCACCTTCGGCGGCGACTTCCATACCCCCACGGACTACCTCGACCCTTTCATCCGCGACAAGCTCGCGCAGGAGGGCAACTGGGCCATCTACCCGCTGAATCGCTACGGCCCGAAGACGCTCAATTATTTCGCGTCCCAGCCCAACCCCGCGGCGCCGTCATCCGAAAACCTGTTTGGATCGGACGACCGCGGCCGCGACCTGCTGGCCCAGCTCATCTACGGCTTTCGCGTCAGTGTGCTGTTCGGCCTGGCGCTCACCCTGGTCGGCGTGGTGGTCGGCGTCGCCACTGGCGCCGTCCAGGGCTACTTCGGCGGCAAGACCGACCTGGCTTTCCAGCGCTTCATCGAGATCTGGGGATCGATGCCGGAGCTGTACCTGCTGATCATCTTCAGCGCGATCTTTGCGCCCAGCGTCGCCTTGCTGCTGATCCTGCTGTCGCTGTTCGGGTGGATGGGCCTGTCCGACTACGTGCGCGCCGAGTTCCTGCGCAACCGGCAGATGGACTATGTGCGTGCCGCCCGGGCGCTCGGCGTCGGCAATGGGCGGATCATGTGGAAGCACATCCTGCCCAACAGCATGACGCCCATTGTCACGTTTTTGCCGTTCCGCATGAGCGCCGCCATCCTGGCGCTGACGGCGCTGGATTTCCTGGGCCTGGGTGTGCCGCCAGGCACGCCGTCGCTGGGCGAGTTGCTGAGCCAGGGCAAGGCCAATCTCGATGCCTGGTGGATTTCGCTTTCCACCTTCGCGGTGCTGGTGATCACGCTGCTGCTGCTGACCTTCATGGGCGACGCCTTGCGCGATGCCCTCGATCCGCGCAAGGCCGAAAGATGAAGAATATAGCCCCCACCCTTGCGGCTGGAGCCGCTGCGCTGCCTCCCGAGGGGGCGCTCGGGCGGCTGCTGGACGTCAAAGGCCTGCGCGTGGCCTTCGGCGGCAACGAGGTGGTGCATGGCGTTGATTTCTACCTCGACGCTGGCGAGAAGCTGGCGTTGGTCGGCGAGTCCGGCTCGGGCAAGACGGTGACGGCGCTCAGCCTGCTGGGGCTGGTCCAGAATGCCCAGGTGGGCGGGTCGGCCATCTTCACCGGCCTGGATGAAGGCGGTCCGGCGCGCGACCTGCTGGCATTGCCTGAGCGAGATTTGTTGGCCGTGCGCGGTCGCGAGATCGCGATGATCTTCCAGGAGCCGATGACTGCGCTGAACCCGCTGTACACCGTGGGTGACCAGATCGCGGAAGTGCTGCAGTTGAAGGAAGGCTTGAGCGCCCGCGAGGCCTGGGATGGCGCCGTAGCCGCGCTCGGCGCGACCGGCATCCCCGAGCCGGAACGCCGCGCCCTGGCCTACCCGCACCAGCTCTCGGGCGGGCAGCGGCAGCGCGCCATGATCGCCATGGCGTTGGCGGGGCGGCCCAAGCTGCTGCTGGCGGACGAGCCGACCACGGCGCTGGACGTCACGCTGCGCGGGCAGATCCTGGACCTGCTTTCTCAGGTGCAGCATCACAACGGCATGGCCATGCTGCTGATCACCCACGATCTGAACCTGGTGCGCAAGTTCGCCGACCGGGTCGCCGTCATGGAGAACGGCCGCCTGGTGGAACAGGGGCGCGTCGACGAGGTGTTCGCGAATCCGCAGCATCCCTACACGCGCAAGCTCATCGACAGCCGACCCGCCCGCGACGTGATCGAAGAGGCTCCGCCTGCCGCGGCGCCCATCATGCAGGCTGCCCGCCTGCAGGTCAGCTACCCGGTGTCGATTCCCGGCATTCGGGGCTGGTTCAGGAAGGGCAGTTTCGTAGCAGTGCAAGGCGCTGACTTCAACATCGCGCCGGGCCGCACGCTGGGAGTGGTCGGCGAATCGGGCTCGGGCAAGTCCACGCTGGCGCTGGCCGCGCTGGGCCTGATGCCCCACGGCGGCGAGCTCGAGGTGGCCGGACGGCGCTGGGGCCCCGACGCGGCGGGCAACAAGGCCATCCGGCGGGTGGTGCAGGTCGTCTTCCAGGATCCGTATTCGTCGCTGTCGCCGCGCATGTCCATCGAAGAGATCGTCGGTGAAGGCCTGCTGGTGCACGAGCCCGGCCTGAAAGCTGACGGGCGCCGCGCCCGTGTCATGGAAGTGTTGAGAGACGTCGGCCTGTCGGAAGACCAGTTCCCGGGCATCCTGCAGCGCTACCCGCATGAGTTTTCGGGCGGCCAGCGGCAGCGATTGTCGATTGCCCGCGCGTTGATCGTGCGGCCCCAGCTGCTTGTCCTCGACGAGCCGACCAGCGCGCTGGACGTCACCATCCAGAAGCAGGTGCTGGTATTGCTGCAGAAACTGCAGCGGGAGAAAGGGCTGAGCTATCTGCTCATCACGCATGACGTGGACGTGATCCGCGCCATGGCCCACGATGTGATGGTGATGAAGGATGGCGAGATCGTGGAGGCCGGGACCGTGCGCGATGTCCTGGACCGGCCGCGCGAACCGTACACCCGCACCCTGGTCGCGGCGGCGTCATGACCATTCCCGAATCCGAGGTCGAGATCACGGCGGTGCGGGCCCAAGGGGCGGGCGGCCAGAACGTCAACAAGGTCTCGAGCGCCATTCACCTGCGCTTCAACATTCCCAACTCATCCTTGGCGCCGGACCACAAGCAGCGGCTGCTGTCGCTGCCGGACCAGCGGATTACCCGGGACGGCGTGCTGGTCATCAAGGCGCAGTCGCACCGCAGCCAGGAGCTCAACCGTGCCGAGGCCATGGGGCGCCTGCAGGAACTCGTCGACAGCGTCGCGACGCCGCCGCGGATACGCCGGCCGACCCAGCCGACCTTCGGGTCGCGCAAAAGGCGGCTGGAAGCCAAGAGCCTGCGATCGCAAGTCAAGGTGCTGCGCGGGCCCGTTCGCGACTGACCCTGGCAACGCCGAACCGTTGCAAATCAACGGTTTGCGGGGTACAATACTTGCTTCACGACCAAACGGGCGGGTAATCACCGCCCGTTTTTTTTGGTCGATGCTTTTTCCAGGGACCGCAGAGTACAAGTGGCGTTGCAGGACATCGTAGAGCAAACCGTGACCGGGTTGGGTTACGAATTGGTGGAGATCGAGCGCTCCGCCGGTGGCTTGCTGCGCATCACGATCGACCTGCCGTGGAACCCTGGGCAGGAGCAGTTCGTCAATGTAGAGGACTGCGAGAAGGTTACGCGGCAACTGCAGTTCGCCCTGGAAGTCGAAGGCACCGAGTACAAGCGGCTCGAAGTGTCGTCGCCCGGGATCGATCGGCCGTTGCGTACTCAGAAGGATTTCGAGCGTTTTGCGGGCCGTGTGGTGGACATCACGCTCAAGGCGCCGATGGGCGCGGCTGCGGACGGCCAGGTGGCGGCGAACCGCAAGAAGTTTCGCGGTGCGCTGGAAGCGTTGCCCGACGGAGGCTGGCAGATCGTCTGGAGCGACGAGCCGGCGCGCAAGCCCGGGCAGAAGGTGAGCAGGAAGAAGGAGCCTGCGCCGCTGCAGGCGCTGGGTTTTTCGCTGGACGAGCTGAAGGAAGCGCGGCTGGCATCGATTGTTGATTTCAAGGGGCGCAGCCGCCCCTCGGATAAGGAGTAGGGGCCCCTGGTCCCTAGCCCCTGGTTTTAGGAGTTCGAAGCAAAATGAATCGCGAATTGTTGATGCTGGTCGAAGCGATCTCGCGCGAGAAGAACGTCGAGCGCGACGTGGTCTTCGGCGCCGTGGAGTCGGCCTTGGCCCAGGCCACCAAGAAGCTGTACGAAGGCGACGTGGACATCCGCGTGGCGATCGACCGCGACAGCGGCGACTATGAAACCTTCCGCCGCTGGCACGTCGTTCCGGACGAGGCCGGCCTGCAGCTGCCCGACCAGGAAATCCTGCTGTTCGAGGCCAAGGAAGAAATGCCCGACATCGAGGTGGACGAGTACATCGAGGAATCGGTGGACTCGGTGCCGATCGGCCGCATCGGCGCAATGGCAGCCAAGCAGGTGATCCTGCAGAAGATCCGCGACGCCGAGCGCGAGATGCTGCTCAACGACTTCATGTCGCGCGGCGACAAGATCTTCGTGGGCACCGTCAAGCGCATGGACAAGGGCGACATCATCGTCGAATCGGGCCGCGTCGAAGGGCGCCTGCGCCGCGGCGAGATGATTCCCAAGGAAAACCTGCGCAACGGCGACCGCGTGCGCGCCATGATCATGGAAGTCGATCTGACCCTGCGCGGCGCGCCCATCATCCTGTCGCGCTCGGCCCCCGAATTCATGATCGAGCTGTTCCGCCAGGAAGTACCCGAGATCGAGCAGGGCTTGCTGGAGATCAAGAGCTGCGCCCGCGATCCCGGCTCGCGCGCCAAGATCGCCGTGCTGTCGCATGACAAGCGCGTCGATCCGATCGGCACCTGCGTCGGCGTCCGCGGCACCCGCGTCAACGCGGTTACCAACGAGCTGGCCGGCGAACGGGTCGACATCGTGCTGTGGTCCGAAGACCCGGCGCAGTTCGTGATCGGCGCCCTGGCCCCGGCAAACGTGTCCTCTATCGTCGTCGACGAAGAGAAGCACGCCATGGACGTGGTGGTCGACGAGGAAAACCTCGCCATTGCCATCGGCCGTGGCGGGCAGAACGTTCGGCTGGCGTCCGACCTGACCGGCTGGAAGATCAACATCATGGACGCGAACGAATCGGCCCAGAAGCAGGCCGAGGAGACCGACACCATCCGCAAGCTCTTCATGGAAAAGCTCGACGTCGACCAGGAGATCGCCGACATCCTGTTTTCCGAGGGCTTCACCAGCCTGGAAGAAGTGGCCTATGTGCCCATTCAGGAAATGCTGGAGATCGAATCGTTCGACGAAGACACCGTGAACGAGCTGCGCACGCGCGCCAAGGATGCGCTGCTGACCATGGAAATTGCCCGCGAGGAAAGCGTCGAGGAAGTCTCGCAGGACCTGCGCGATCTCGAAGGCCTCAATCCCGAACTGATCGGCAAGCTGGCCGAGGCCGGTGTCCACACCCGCGACGACCTGGCCGACCTGGGCCTCGATGAACTCACCGATATCACCGGCCAGTCCGCGGACGAGGCCAAAACCCTGATCATGAAAGCGCGCGAGCACTGGTTCACCAGCGCCACCGCCGCTCACGAGTGATGGAAGGCACCAGAACACATGTCCAGTACAACCGTCGCCGAGTTTGCCGCCGAACTCAAGAAATCTCCCGACACGCTGCTTGAGCAGCTTCGCAGCGCAGGCGTGGCCAAAGCAGCCGCCACCGACGCGCTGAGCGAAGCCGACAAGCAGAAGCTGCTCGGCTATCTGCAAGCCAGCCACGGCACCGCCGCCGCACCCGAACGCAGGAAGATCACCCTGGTGAAAAAATCAACCAGTGAAATCAAGCAAGCCGACTCGTCCGGCAAGGCCCGCACCATCCAGGTGGAAGTGCGCAAGAAGCGCACGTTCATCAAGCGCGATGAGGGCGGCGATACCGCCGTGATCGAGGCGCCCGAGCCGCAGGCGCAGGCGCCCGCCGGCTCCCACGTGGACGAGGCCGAACTGACCCGCCGCGAGGAAGAAGCCCGCCGCCAGGCCGAATTGATCCGCCGCCAGGAAGACGACCTGGCGGAAAAGCGCCGGCTGCGCGAGGAAACCGAGCGGCGCGAGCGCGAAGCCGAGGAGCGGGCCGCCAACTACGCAGCCAACGAAGAGCAGAAGAAGGCACAGGCTTCCACCGAAAAGGCCGAAGCCAACCAGGAGGCCGTCGATGCTGCCGCGGCCCGCGCCGCGGCGCAGGCCGAAGCGCGTGAAAAAGCCGCTGCCGAATCCAAGGCTCGCGCCGAGGAAGAAGCCGCGCGCGCCGCCGACCTGGGCGACCGCCGCCGCAAGGCCGAGGCCGAAGCCGCTGCCATCCGCTCCATGATGTCGGCGCCCAAGAAGGTGCTGGTGGCTCACAAGCCGCCCGAGAAAATCGTGGCCAAGGCCGACCCGGCAAAGCCCGGCGCCAAAGGCACGCTGCACAAGCCGGCCGTCGGCACCGGCACCGGGCGTCCCGCTCCGGGCGCTGCCGCGCCCACGGGCCCCGGCGCCGGCAAGGAAGTCAAATCCGCCAAGCTGTCGTCCAGCTGGGCGGGCGATCCGGCCAAGAAGAAAGGCATTCCCACCCGCGGCGACTCGACCGGCGGAGTGGGGCGCAACAGCTGGCGCGGAGGCCCGCGTGGCCGCCGCGGCAACGAGCGCGACCATCGTGACGACCACGTCCAGACAGCGCCGGTGGAGGCGCGCATCATCGAAGTCCACGTGCCGGAAACCATCACAGTGGCCGAACTCGCCCACAAGATGGCCGTCAAGGCCTCCGAGGTGATCAAGGCGCTCATGAAGATGGGCCAGATGGTCACCATCAACCAGCCGCTGGACCAGGACACGGCCATGATCGTGGTCGAGGAAATGGGCCACAAGGCCGTGACCGCCGCGCTGGACGACCCCGAGGCCTTCACCGAAGAAGACGTGGGCGCCGCCGAGGGCGAATCCCTGCCGCGCGCTCCTGTGGTGACCGTCATGGGCCACGTCGACCACGGCAAGACCTCGCTGCTGGACCACATCCGCCGCGCCAAGGTGGCCGCGGGTGAAGCCGGGGGCATCACCCAGCACATCGGCGCCTACCATGTGCAAACCGAGCGCGGCATGATCTCGTTCCTGGACACCCCGGGCCACGAGGCGTTTACCGCCATGCGGGCCCGCGGGGCACAGGCTACCGACATCGTGATCCTGGTGGTCGCCGCCGACGACGGCGTGATGCCGCAGACCAAGGAAGCCATCAAGCACGCGAAAGCGGCGGGTGTGCCGATCGTGGTCGCCATCAACAAGATCGACAAGCCCGACGCCAATGCCGACCGCGTGAAGCAGGAACTGGTGGCCGAGGAAGTGGTGCCCGAAGAGTACGGCGGCGAATCGCCGTTCGTGCCGGTGTCGGCCAAGACCGGCGAGGGCATTGACGCCCTGCTCGAACAGGTGCTGCTGCAGGCCGAAGTGCTGGAGCTGAAGGCGCCGGTGGATGCCATGGCCAAGGGCCTGGTCATCGAGGCCCAGCTGGATAAGGGCCGCGGCCCGGTCGCAACGGTGCTGGTTCAGTCCGGCACCCTCAAGACCGGCGACGTGGTGCTCGCCGGCCAGACCTATGGCCGCGTGCGCGCCATGCTCGACGAGAATGGCAAGCCGATCAAGACAGCCGGTCCTTCCATTCCGGTGGAGATCCAGGGCCTGACCGAAGTGCCGCAAGCCGGCGACGAGTTCATGGTGCTGACCGACGAGCGCCGCGCGCGCGAAATCGCCACCTACCGGGCCGGCAAGTTCCGCAACACCAAGCTGGCACGCCAGCAGGCCGCCAAGCTGGAGAACATGTTCACCGACATGACCGCCGGCGAAGTGAAGATGGTTCCGATCATCATCAAGGCCGACGTGCAGGGTTCGCAGGAAGCGCTGGGGCAGTCGCTGCTCAAGCTGTCGACCGACGAGGTCAAGGTCCAGCTGGTGTATTCCGCGGTGGGCGGCATCAGCGAGTCGGACGTCAACCTGGCCATCGCCTCCAAGGGCCTGATCATCGGCTTCAACGTGCGGGCCGACGCCGGCGCGCGCAAGCTGGCCGAAGGCAATGGCGTGGACATCCGCTACTACAGCATCATCTACGACGCCGTGGACGAGCTCAAGGTGGCCATGTCGGGCATGCTGGCGCCGGAAAAGCGCGAAGAAGTCATCGGCACGGCCGAGATTCGCACCGTGTTCGTGGCTTCCAAGATCGGAACGGTGGCGGGCTCCATGATCACCTCCGGCCTGGTCACCCGCAGCGCGCATTTCCGCCTGCTGCGCGACAACGTGGTCGTCTACACGGGCGAGATCGATTCGCTCAAGCGGATGAAGGACGACGTGCGCGAGGTGAGGGAAGGCTTCGAGTGCGGTATCAAGCTGAAGAACTACAACGACGTCAAGGAAGGCGATCAGCTGGAATTCTTCGAGATCAAGGAAGTGGCCCGTACGCTGTAACGATGGGTCAATGGGCCGCCAATGGCGGTCCACCTTCAACTATATGGTTCGCAAAGCCGCTGCCACTCCCAACCGCGCCTTCAAGGTGGCCGATCAGATCCAGCGCGATCTGACGGAGCTGATCGCGCGCGAGCTGAAGGACCCCCGCGTGGGCATGGTGACCATCCAGGCCGTGGAGGTCACGCCCGACTATGCGCACGCGAAGATCTTCTTCAGCGTGCTGGTAGGCGACCCCAAGGAATGCGAGGAGGCCCTGAACCAGGCCGCCGGCTTCCTGCGCAACGGCCTGTTCAAGCGCCTTCACATCCACACGGTGCCCACGCTGCACTTCCAGTTCGACCGCACCACCGAGCGCGCGGCCGATATGAACGCCCTGATCGCCAAGGCGGTCTCCTCCCGCGCGAAAGACGAATAAATAATTGGGGTCAGATTCCAATTTCTGGTTGGGTCTGGCCCTGCGAGCCGCCAACTATGAAGAAATTGGAATCTGACCCCAATTCAAGGGTGCAGCGGCGCCCTGTGCATGGGGTGCTGCTGCTCGACAAGCCGCTGGGACTTTCCAGCAACAATGCGCTGCAGAAGTGCAAATGGTTGCTGCGCGCCGAAAAGGCCGGCCATACCGGCACGCTCGACCCGCTGGCCACCGGCGTGCTGCCGCTGTGCTTCGGCGCGGCAACCAAATTCAGCCAGCTGCAGCTCGACGCCGACAAGACCTATGAGGCGACCGTGCGGCTGGGCGTGAAAACATCCACGGGCGATGCCGAAGGCGAGGTCACGCAGGTGCGCGCGGTGCCCGAAATTTCGGCTGAGCGGCTGGCCGAAGTCGCCCGGCAATTCACCGGGCCGCTGCGCCAGGTGCCGCCGATGCACAGCGCCCTCAAGAAGGACGGCAAGGCGCTGTACGAGTACGCGCGAGCCGGCGAGGAGGTCGAGCGCGAAGCCCGCGAAGTGCTGGTCCATCATCTGGACCTGACGCCCGTGGGTGCAGATTCCATCAAGCTGGTCGCCAAGGTCAGCAAGGGCACATACATTCGCACGCTCGGCGAGGACATCGGCGAAGCCCTGGGCTGCGGCGGGCACTTGACATCGTTGCGCCGCCTGGCCACCGGCCACTTCGACCTGTCGCAATGCATCACGCTGGAGCGTCTGGAGAGCATGAGCGATGAGGAGCGGCTGACGAGCCTGCGGCCCGTCGACTCGCTGTTACCCGATCACACGCCCGTCACGCTGGTTGGCGACAATGCTGGCCGGTTCCTGAGCGGCTTGCGCCGGCGGGGTGAGTGGCCGGACTGTGAGCATGTCTCGGTATTCGCTCCCTCCCCCTCTGGGGGAGGGCAGGGGTGGGGGCTTCCTGGCGCCGCGCAGCCCCCATCCCAACCTTCCCCCAAAGGGGGAAGGAGTTGTCTTCTTGGCACGGCCCATGTACGGGCCGGCGAACTGATTCCGGGGCGGCTGCTGAGCCCCATCGAAATACAGCAAATCCTGGAAACCGCACTATGAGCAACAAGCAAATCCGCAACATCGCCATCATCGCCCACGTCGACCATGGCAAGACGACCATGGTCGACCAATTGCTGCGCCAATCCGGCACCTTCGCCGAGCACGAAAAAGTGGTCGACACCGTGATGGACAACAACGCCATCGAACGGGAGCGCGGCATCACCATTCTCGCGAAGAACTGCGCCGTGAGCTGGGAGGGCACGCACATCAATATCGTCGACACCCCGGGCCACGCCGACTTTGGCGGTGAAGTGGAGCGAGCGTTGTCCATGGTGGACGGCGTCGTGCTGCTGATCGACGCGCAGGAAGGGCCGATGCCGCAGACGCGCTTCGTGACCAAGAAGGCACTGGCACTCGGGCTGCGGCCCATCCTGGTGGTGAACAAGGTCGACAAGCCCGGCGCACGGCCCCAGCACGTGGTCAATGCCGCTTTCGACCTGTTCGACAAGCTCGGCGCCACCGATGAGCAGCTCGATTTCCCCGTGGTCTACGCCTCGGGCATCAACGGCTGGACCTCGATGGAAGAAGGCGAGCAGGGCAAGCAGTGGGGCCCGGACATGTCGGCGCTGTTCAACACCGTGCTCAAGCACGTGCCGCCGCACGAGGGCGACCCGGAAGCGCCACTGCAGCTGCAGATTTCCGCCATCGACTTTTCCACCTTCGTCGGCCGTATCGGCGTGGGCCGCATCAACGCCGGCACCGTCAAGCCCATGATGGACGTGGTGGTGATGGAAGGCGCCGACGGCAAGTCGATCAAAGGCCGGGTCAACCAGGTGCTGACGTTCCAGGGCCTCGACCGGGTCCAGGTGACGGAAGCCGGCCCCGGCGACATCGTGCTGATCAACGGCATCGCCGATATCGGCATCGGCGTGACCATCACCGATCCGGTCAACCCCGCGCCGCTGCCCATGCTGAAGGTCGACGAGCCGACCCTCACCATGAACTTCTGCGTGAACACGTCGCCGCTGGCCGGCCGCGAAGGCAAGTACGTGACCAGCCGCCAGATCTGGGACCGCCTGCAAAAGGAGCTGCAGTCGAACGTGGCGCTGCGCGTGAAGGAAACCGACGAGGAAGGCATTTTCGAAGTGATGGGACGGGGCGAATTGCACCTCACCATCCTGCTGGAAAACATGCGCCGCGAAGGATACGAGCTGGCTGTCTCCAAGCCGCGCGTGGTGTTCAAGGACGTGGGCGGCGTGCGCCAGGAGCCCATCGAACTGGTCACGGCCGACATCGAAGACCAGCACCAGGGCGGCGTGATGCAGGCGCTGGGCGAGCGCAAGGGCGAACTGGTCAATATGGAGCCGGACGGCCGTGGCCGTGTGCGCCTGGAGTACCGCATCCCGGCGCGCGGCCTGATCGGCTTCACCAACGAATTCCTGAACCTGACGCGCGGCTCGGGCCTGATCTCCAACATCTTCGACAGCTACGAAGCGTACAAGGGCGAAATCGCCAGCCGCAAGAACGGCGTGCTGATTTCCATGGACGACGGCGAGATCTTCACCTATGCCCTGGGCAAGCTGGATGACCGCGGCCGCATGTTCGTCCGGGCCAACGACCCGGTGTACGAAGGCATGATCGTCGGCATCCACAGCCGCGACAACGACCTGGTGGTCAACGCGACCCGCACCAAGCAGCTGACCAACTTCCGCGTGTCGGGCAAGGAAGACGCGATCAAGATCACGCCGCCGATCGAGCTCACGCTGGAATACGGCGTGGAATTCATCGAAGACGACGAGCTGGTCGAGATCACGCCCAAGAGCGTGCGGCTGCGCAAGCGCTTCCTGAAGGAGCACGAGCGCAAGCGTTCATCACGCCTCGCGGCCTGATACCGAATGTCATCGCGGGCTGCGGCCCGCGTTTTCACGCCGCATGGGGCGAAGAGCGCCCGTCCACATGAAACTCACGCACAACCAAGCAGTCTTCCTCATGATCGCGGTCACCCTGATGTGGTCGACTGCGGGGGTGGTCACCCGCCACCTGGAGCATGCGCAAAGCTTCGAGGTGACTTTCTGGCGCAGTTTCTTCACCGTGCTGTCGCTGCTGGTGATTCTGCCGTTCTTCCAGGGTCGCGAGGTCTTCGCCAAGATCCGCCACGGGCGTTCGGCGCTGTGGATCTCGGGTGTGTGCTGGAGCGTCATGTTCACGGCCTTCATGGTCGCGCTCACACTCACGAGCGTTGCGAACGTGCTGGTCACCATGGCAGTGGGACCATTTCTCACGGCATTGCTCGCGCGGGCGTTCATCGGGCACCGCATTCCCGCGCGCACCTGGCTGGCAATCCTGGTCGCCGGCGCCGGCATCGCGTACATGTACGGCGCTCAGGTGTCCAGCGGGCAGGTTGCCGGCACGCTGGTCGCGCTCTGCGTGCCGCTGGCCGGCGCAGTCAATTGGACCGTGACGCAACGCTCGCACAGCAAAGGCCAGAACGTGGACCTGGTTCCGGCCGTGCTGGTGGGGGCCGTGATTTCATCGCTGACCACCTTGCCGCTCGCCATGCCTTTTCAGGCGTCCGGCCACGACATCGGCCTGCTGGCGCTGCTGGGGCTGGTGCAGCTGGCGATACCCTGCGCACTGTCCGTGGTGTGTGCGCGCGTCCTGAAGGCGCCCGAAATTGCGCTGCTGGCACTGCTCGAGGTGATCTTCGGGATTCTGCTGGCCTGGGTGGGGGCCAACGAGGTGCCCAGCCAGACGGTGCTGGCCGGTGGCGCGCTGGTGATCGGGGCGCTGGTGCTGAATGAACTCATAGGTTGGAGGCAGCGGGCATGAACAAAGAAGTCGGGACCGAGATCGCTGGCAGCACCGGACTCATCACCCTCAACAGGCCGCGGGCGCTGAACGCGCTTTCGCTGCAGATGGTGCGGGACCTCACCGCCACGCTGCTGGCCTGGCGAGATGATTCGTCGATCGGTGCGGTGGCCATCCGTGGCATGGGCAAGGAGGGGCCGTTCGGTGCGTTCTGCGCCGGCGGCGACATCCGGTTTTTCCATCAGGCGGCGTTGGCCGGCAATCCCGAACTGGAAGACTTCTTCACCGAGGAATACGCCCTCAACCACCTGATCGCCACCTATCCCAAGCCCTACGTGGCCTTCATGGACGGCATCGTGATGGGCGGCGGCATGGGCCTATGTCAGGGCCACCAGGGCGGCGCGGGTGCGGCCCTGCGCATCGTCACCGGGCGCACGAAGATGGCGATGCCCGAAACCAACATCGGGCTGTTTCCGGACGTGGGCGGAGGGTACTTCCTCAGCCGCTGCCCGGGCCGGGTGGGGGAGTACCTGGCGTTGACCGGGCATGTGATCGGCGGTGCAGACGCTCTTGCCGCCGGGCTGGCCGATGCCATGGTCGACGCAGACTTGCTGGCTGCTTGCTGGCAGGCGTTGGCGCAGCAGGGGATCCGCGCCGCTCCTGTCAGCGATGCCGAGCCGGGATCGGCCAGCGCCTTGCAGGCGGCCCGCGGCCAGATCGACCGGTTCTTTTCACTGGACAGCCTGCCGGACATCATCGGCGCGCTGGAGTCCGACGCCTCTCCCTGGGCCCGTGACACCGCCGCGTTGCTGCGCAAGCGCTCCCCGCTGATGCTGCACGTGGTGCTGGAGCAGGTGCGGCGTGGCCGGGGCATGAGCCTGGCGGACGACCTGAGAATGGAGCGTGGGCTGGTGCGCCGCTGTTTCCATCTGCGTCCAGGCGCCGCCAGCGAGACGGTGGAGGGCATCCGCGCGCTCGCGGTGGACAAGGACCACAGCCCGAAGTGGAATCCGGCCCGCATCGAAGATGTCGAGCCGGAGATGGTTGCCGCGTTTTTCGACAGCCCCTGGCCGGCCCACGCCCATCCCCTGCGGACGCTCGCCTGAGATGTTCGCCCCCACGCTCTCTTCGTTCGCTGCCCCCCGAGGGGGCCCAGCCCACCTTGGGAGCGGCCCGGCGGTGGTCTGATCTTCGTCGCCCCCACGCTCTCTTCGTTCGCTGCCCCCCGAGGGGGCCCAGCCCACCTTGGGAGCGGCCCGGCGGTGGTCTGAGCCTGGCGCGCGGCGCTCAGCGGTTGCGGCTTTTCATCGCGCGTTCGACTTCGCGCTTGCCTTCACGGTCCTTGATCGTGTCGCGCTTGTCGTGCTCGGCCTTGCCCTTGGCCAGCGCGATTTCGCATTTGACCTTGCCGGCCTTCCAATGCAGGTTGAGCGGCACCAGGGTGTAGCCCTTCTGCTCGACCTTTCCGATCAGCCGCTTGATTTCTTCCTTGTGCATCAAGAGCTTCTTGGTGCGCACGGCGTCGGGGTTGACATGGGTCGATGCCGTCTTGAGCGGGTTGATCTGGCAGCCGATCACGTACAGCTCGCCGCCCTTGACCACCACGTAGCCGTCGGTCAGCTGGACCTTGCCCTCGCGCAGCGCCTTCACTTCCCAGCCTTCCAGCACCATGCCGGCCTCGAACTTTTCCTCGAAGAAATAGTTGTAGGCCGCCTTCTTGTTGTCGGCGATGCGGCTTGCGGTTTCGGGTTTCTTGGCCATGGCTTACAAATGGGGTGCGCGGCCGTATCTACAATGCCCCGCGGGCCCCGCATTCTCTATGAAAACAGTCCACAAGTCCGTCCTCATCTGGTACAGCGCCGAGGAAATGTTCGAGCTGGTCGTCGATGTGCCCCGTTATCCCGAGTTCTTGCCCTGGTGCGACCGTTCCACGGTGCTGTCGCGCGACGAGCAAGGCATGAAGGCTGAAATCGGCATTGCCTTTGGGGGCATTCACCAGACGTTCACCACCCGCAACGAGCATGTGCCGGGGCGGGAGGTGGTCATGAAGCTGGTCGACGGGCCATTTTCCCGCCTGGACGGCAAATGGAAGTTCATTTCCCTCGGTGGGGGCGAGCAGCGCGCCTGCAAGGTGGAGCTCGACCTGCACTACGGGTTCGAGAACGCGGCCCTGGGTGCGCTGGTCGGACCCGTGTTCGACAAGATCGCGCGCAGCCTGGTCGACGCATTTGTGAAGCGGGCGGAGCAAGTCTATGGCGGATGACCAGGCGCCCATTTGCGTCACGGTGCTGTATTCACCGGCGCCCCGGCAGGTGCGGGAGTGGCGCGTCATGCTGCCACAGGGCTCCAGCGTGCTGCACGCGCTGGAGGCCAGCGGTCTGCATGCCGAGTTTCCGGATGTGGATCTGAGTTGTGCGGCAGTCGGCATCTGGGGCCGGAGCGCTCCGTTGGACCAGGCGCTGCGCGAC
>JAKFEZ010000306.1:0-3822 GCA_036675435.1 Ramlibacter sp.
ACCGCGCCGATCTGCGCCGTGCAGGTGCTGGGCAACGACGACGAGCCGGGCGCCATCGAGCATGTGCGCGACCCCAAGGGCCACCTGCAAGGCGCCTGCCATGTCTTCGGCCATGCCTGGGCGCTGGTGCGGCCGGACAGCTACGTGGCGGCTACGGGCGAGACGGTGGATGCATCGCTGGTCCACGCCGTCGGCCAGGCGCTGGGCGCCGCCCTGGAGGAGGAAGCCGCATGAAGACCACGTTGAACCTGCAGGATGCGGATGGTTTCTACGAGCAGCTGCTGGATGCGCACCAGGGCCTGAGCGAGGAGCAGTCGGCGCTGTTGAACGCGCGGCTGATCCTGCTGCTGGCGAACCAGGTGGGGGATGGGAAGGTGTTGAAGGAGTGCGTGGAGGCGGCGAAGGTGCTCCCCTCGTAGGCCGGGGTGAGGAACGAACCCCGGTGAATGCGCCCCACCGGGGTTCGGCTTCGCGCTCACCGCCGGCCTACGGGTCCGGGTGAACCGAACGACCTCCCCGTAAAATCCCCCGGTGAGCAACGAACAACCTGGGCTGGACAGCCTCTCCAAGTCTTTCGAACCCGCGGCCATCGAGGCCAAGTGGGGGCCGCTGTGGGAACAGCGCGGCTACGCCCGCGCGGGCTACCGCGGCACCGGTGAACCCAAGCTGGACGAACCCTCCTTCGCCATCCAGCTGCCGCCCCCGAACGTCACGGGCACCCTGCACATGGGCCACGCGTTCAACCAGACCATCATGGACAGCCTGACGCGCTACCACCGGATGCGCGGCTTCAACACGCTGTGGGTGCCGGGCACCGACCACGCCGGCATCGCCACCCAGATCGTGGTGGAGCGCCAGCTGCAGGAGCAAGGCACCGGCCGCCACGACCTGGGCCGCCCCGACTTCGTCAAGAAGGTCTGGGAGTGGAAAGAGAAGTCCGGCAACACCATCACCACCCAGATGCGCCGCATGGGCGACAGCGTGGACTGGTCGCACGAGTACTTCACGATGGACGAGAAGCTCTCGAAGATCGTCACCGAGACCTTCGTGCAGCTGTACCAGCAAGGCCTGATCTACCGCGGCAAGCGCCTGGTGAACTGGGACCCGGAGCTCAAGACCGCCGTGTCCGACCTGGAAGTGGAAAGCGAAGAGGAAGACGGCTTCCTCTGGCACATCCGCTATCCGCTCGCCGAGGGCAGCGGCCACCTGACCGTCGCCACCACCCGCCCCGAGACCATGCTCGGCGACGTCGCCGTGATGGTCCATCCGGAAGACGAGCGCTACAAGCACCTGGTGGGCAAGAAGGTCCAGCTGCCGCTGACCGGCCGCGAGATCCCCGTCATCGCCGACGAATACGTCGACCGCGAATTCGGCACCGGCGTGGTGAAGGTCACCCCCGCCCACGACGCCAACGACTACGCCGTCGGCCAGCGCCACCAGCTGCCCATCATCGGCGTGCTGACGCTGGACGCGAAGATCAACGACAACGCGCCCGCGGCCTACCGCGGCCTGGACCGCTTCGTCGCCCGCAAGAAGGTGGTGGCCGACCTCGAGCAGCAGGGCCTGCTGGAAGACACCAAGAAGCACAAGCTGATGGTGCCGCGCTGCGCCCGCACCGGCCAGGTGGTGGAGCCGATGCTCACGGACCAGTGGTTCGTGGCCATGACCAAGGTCAGCGACCAGGACCCCACCGGCAAATCGATCGCGCAGAAGGCCATCGACGCGGTGGACAGCGGCGCCGTGCGCTTCGTGCCCGAGAACTGGGTCAACACCTACAACCAGTGGATGAACAACATCCAGGACTGGTGCATCTCGCGCCAGCTCTGGTGGGGCCACCAGATCCCGGCCTGGTACGACGAGCAGGGCAACGTGGTGGTGGCGCGCGACGAGGCGGAGGCGCAGAAGCTGGCGCCCGGCAAGAAGCTCACGCGCGACCCCGACGTGCTGGACACCTGGTACTCCTCGGCGCTGGTGCCCTTCTCCACCATGGGCTGGCCGCAGAAGACGCAGGACATGGACCTGTACCTGCCCTCCACCGTGCTGGTCACCGGCTACGACATCATCTTCTTCTGGGTCGCCCGGATGATCATGATGACGACGCACTTCACCGGCCAGGTGCCCTTCAAGCACGTGTACATCCACGGCCTGGTGCGCGACTCGCACGGCAAGAAGATGAGCAAGTCCGAAGGCAACGTGCTGGACCCGGTGGACCTGATCGACGGCATCGCCCTGCCGCCGCTGCTGGACAAGCGCACCACCGGCCTGCGCAAGCCCGAGACCGCGCCCACGGTGCGCAAGAACACCGAGAAGGAATTCCCCGAGGGCATCCCGCCCTACGGCGCGGACGCGCTGCGCTTCACCTTCGCCGCGCTGGCCACGCTGGGACGCTCCATCAACTTCGACCCCAAGCGCTGCGAGGGCTACCGCAACTTCTGCAACAAGCTCTGGAACGCCGCGCGCTTCGTGCTGATGAATTGCGAAGGCAAGGACCTCGTCGAGCAGGACGCCACGCTGACGCAGGCGGACCGCTGGATCGTCTCGCTGCTGCAGAAGGCCGAGGCCGACGTGGCCAAGGGCTTCGAAGAGTACCGCCTGGACAACGTCGCCAACACCATCTACCAGTTCGTCTGGGACGAGTACTGCGACTGGTACCTGGAGATCGCGAAAGTCCAGATCCAGGCCGGTGACGAGGCGCAGCAGCGCGGCACCCGCCGCACGCTGATCCGCGTGCTGGAGGCCATCCTGCGCCTGGCGCATCCCGTCATTCCCTTCATCACCGAGGAGCTGTGGCAGAAGGTGGCGCCGGTGGCCGGCAAGACGGGCGACTCGATCAGCGTCGCGCCCTACCCCGCCGCGCAGCAGGCCAACATCAACCCGGAGGCCGAAGCGTGGATGACGCGCCTGAAGGGTGTGGTTGACGCCTGCCGCAACCTGCGCGGCGAGATGAACGTGCCGCCCAGCACGCGCCTGCCCGCTTACGTGATGGGCGACGCCGCCTTCATGCGCGAGGCCACGCCCGCGCTGCAGGCGCTGGCGAAGCTGAGCGAAGTGAAGGTGTTCGACGACGAGTCCGCCTGGGCCGCAGCAGCGCAGTCCGCGCCGGTGGCGGTGGCGGGCGACATCCGCCTGTGCCTGTTCATGGAGATCGACGTCGCGGCGGAGAAGGCGCGCCTGACGAAGGAAGCCACCCGCCTGCAGGCCGAGATCGCCAAGGCCAGCGGCAAGTTGTCGAACGAGGCTTTCGTCGCCAAGGCACCGGCGGCGGTGATCGAGCAGGAGCGCAAGCGGATCGCCGATTTCACGGCGACGCTGGAGAAGACGCAGGGGCAGTTGAAACGGTTGGGTTAAACGCCGTCATTCCCGCGAAGGCGGGAATCCAGGGCTCCCGAATTCGGGTGCATGGAAGCCCTGGATCCCCGCCTTCGCGGGGATGACGGGGCTACCGCGGCGCGAAATCGGAGTCGCCCAACCCCATCGGCGCACTGAGCAACTGATCGAACCCGCTGTTCGGCGGCGGACTCGTCAACGTCTCGTGCAACCTCTGCACCACGTACCAGCTCGCCCGCACCCGCGACTCGCGCGTCTGCGCGCCCAACCGCGGCGTCAGGTACAAGTTGCGCGCATCGTGCAACGGCGTGCCGCGCGCGCCGAAGCCGGCCTCCGCGCCATCCATCACGGCCGCTTCGATACGCCCATCGCTCAACGCCGACGCGAACGCATACGGCTCGAACAGCTCCGAGCGGCTGATGCCCACCCACAGCTGCCCCGGCCGGCAATGCGCCAGCACCTTGTCGTTGATGAAGTGCTGGTAGCGCGAGCCGT
>JAKFEZ010000044.1:0-3770 GCA_036675435.1 Ramlibacter sp.
GCGATCGTGCGGCCGCGATGGTTCTCGCGCAGCGCGTGGTGGGCGATGGTGAGCGTCACCCCGGAGGACAGCAGCAGCGCCGTGTTGATGGTGGGCAGCCAGAACGGCGTCATCACCTGGAACGGCTCGATGATGCCGGCCGGCGACGCGGTGGTGCCAGGCGCGAGCGTCGGCCACACAGCCTTGAAGTCGGGCCACAGCAACGCGTTGTCGACGCCGCCGAGCGCCGGGATCGAGTGCGAGCGCATCCACCACAGGGCCGTGAAGAACGCGCCGAAGAACATCACCTCCGAGAAGATGAACCAGCTCATGCTCCAGCGGTAGGACAGGTCGATCTTGCGGCCGTACAGGCCGCCTTCGCTTTCGTCGATCGAGTCGCCGAACCACTGGTAGAGGACCCAGAAGAGCCAGGCCAGCCCGAAGAACAGCGCGTACTTGCCCCAGTCCACCCCGTTGATCCACTGGGCGGCGCCCAGGATCACCCAGAACAGGCCGAAGGCGGCGAACGCCGGATGCCGCGACGGCTCCGGGACGAAATAGCGAGGCGTTGTGCCTGGTGCGGTGGTGCTCATCTCGACTCCTGATTCCCCAAACTTTTCCCTGTTGTCTCTCTCGATCCTGCTAACCGGCCACCCAGTGCACCAGCGCCACGAGCGCAGCGACGAAGAGCACGACCGCCACGAGCGCCACGACGACGATGTGCACCGGGTTGAGGCTGCGCATGTCTTCCTGCCATGCCCGGTTCTGGCGGATGCCCAGGAACGCCCAGGCGACGGCCTTGGCGGTGCGCCAGAACGAGCCGCGGCGCCCTTGTGGTTCCACGTCCGCCATCACGTGCTCGGCCCCTTCGGCGCCGCCGGGAACGCGCCGCCCACCTCGAAGAAGGTGTACGACAGCGTGATCGTCGTCACGTCGCGCGACAGGCGCGGGTCGATCACGAACGCGACCGGCCACTGCCGGCTTTCCCCGGGCTCCAGCGTGTGCTGCTCGAAGCAGAAGCACTGGAGCTTGTTGAAGTGCGAGCCGGCCTGCATCGGCGCATAGCTGGGAATGGCCTGCGCCACCATGCGCCGGTTCTGCACGTTGCGGAACTCGTACATGACGGTGGTCAGCTCGCCCGGATGGACCTGGACCGAGCGCTGGCCCGGTTTGAATTCCCACGGCCCGCGCGAGTTGGCGTCGAATTCCACGGTGATCGTGCGGCTGCGGTCCACCTGGGTGTTCACCGGCGTGCCCGCCGCGTTGCCCGGCACCTGCCGCTCCGCGAGCGACAGGATGTTGATGCCGGTCGCCTCGCAGATCGCCTGGTACAGCGGAATGAGCGCAT
This sequence comes from Ramlibacter sp., assembly GCA_036675435.1. Taxonomy (GTDB): domain Bacteria; phylum Pseudomonadota; class Gammaproteobacteria; order Burkholderiales; family Burkholderiaceae_C; genus Ramlibacter. The sequence continues at coordinate 1,328 of JAKFEZ010000044.1, forward strand.
AGCCGAATGCGAACATGCCCGCCGCGACCACGGCGAGCTTGCCCAGCATCTTGCGGTTTTCGGCGCGCAGTCCCATTCCCGGCTCAGCCTCCGAACAACACGTACTTGGCGATCACGCCGGCGAAGAACGCGGCAGCGATCGTCGCCAGGATCAGCGCCATGCGCAGGTTCCTGCGCTTCTGGTCGTCACGGTCCGTCACGGCTTGCCCCGGCCCGTTCAGTGGCTGCGCCCGCCAAGCTGGGGCTGCAGCAGCCGGTTGCCGCTCGCGTCGAGACGGGGCGGCGTCTCGAAGGTGTGGAACGGCGCCGGCGACGGCACTTCCCATTCGAGGCCCTCGGCGCCCTTGCCGTCGGGATCGTTCCAGGGCCGCTGGGGCGCGGGCTCGCCCTTGCCGCGCATCATCGGCACCACCACGAAGAAGAAGAAGAACACCTGGGCCAGCCCGAACCCGAACGCGCCGATGGTGGAGATCGCGTTGAAGTCGGCGAACTGCGCCGGGTAATCGGCGTAGCGGCGCGGCATGCCGGCCAGTCCGAGGAAGTGCTGGACGAAGAACGCGATGTTGAAGGTGATCATCGACACCCAGAAGTGGATCTGGCCCATCTTCTCGCTGTACATGACGCCGGTCCACTTGGGCGCCCAGTAGTAGAAGCCGGCGAACATGGCGAACAGCGAGCCGGCGACCAGCACGTAATGGAAGTGCGCCACCACGTAGTAAGTGTCCTGCAGCACGATGTCGATCGGCGCCACGGCCAGGATCAGGCCGGTGAAGCCGCCGATGGTGAACACGAAGATGAAACCCACCGCCCACAGCATCGGCGTCTCGAAGGTCATCGAACCTTCCCACATGGTGGCGATCCAGTTGAAGATCTTCACCGAGGTCGGCACCGCGATCAGCATCGTCGCGTACATGAAGAACAGCTGGCCCGTCACCGGCATGCCGGTCGTGAACATGTGGTGCGCCCAGACGATGAACGACAGGATGGCGATCGACGAGGTGGCGTACACCATCGAGGCGTAGCCGAACAGGCGCTTGCGCGCGAAGGCCGGCACCACCTGGCTGATGATCCCGAAGGCCGGCAGGATCATGATGTAGACCTCGGGGTGGCCGAAGAACCAGAAGATGTGCTGGTACATCACCGGGTCGCCGCCGCCCGCCGGGTTGAAGAAGGTCGTGCCCAGGTGGCGGTCGGTCAGCGTCATCGTGATGGCGCCGGCGAGCACCGGCATCACGGCGATCAGCAGGTAGGCGGTGATCAGCCAGGTCCAGCAGAACATCGGCATCTTCATCAGCGTCATGCCGGGGGCGCGCATGTTCAGCACGGTGACGATGATGTTGATGGAGCCCATGATCGACGAGGCGCCCATGATGTGCATGGCGAAGATGCCGGCGTCCATCGAGGGGCCCATCTGCAGCGTCAGGGGCGCGTACAGCGTCCAGCCGGCCGCGGGGGCGCCGCCGGGCATGAAGAACGAGCCCACCAGCATCAGGCCGGCGGGGACCAGCAGCCAGAAGCTGAAGTTGTTCATCCGCGCGAAGGCCATGTCGGGCGCGCCGATCTGCAGCGGGATCATCCAGTTCGCGAAGCCGACGAAGGCCGGCATGATCGCGCCGAACACCATGATCAGGCCGTGCATGGTGGTGAACTGGTTGAACAGCTCCGGGTTCACCAGCTGCAGGCCGGGCTGGAACAGCTCGGCGCGGATCAGCAGGGCCAGCACGCCGCCCACCATCAGCATGGTGAACGAGAACAGCAGGTACAGCGTCCCGATGTCCTTGTGGTTGGTAGCGTACACCCAGCGCCGCCAGCCGGTGGGCGCATGGTGGTGGTGGTCGTCGTGGGCGTGGTGGCCGGGATGGTCGAGGACGGCGCTCATCAGGGATTCCTTGTCTGGGGACTCGTTGCGGCCGGCTTACTTGCCGCGCTGGGCCAGCACTTCGGCGGGCTGCACGATCTGGCCGGTCTTGTTGGACCAGTTGTTCTTGGTGTAGGTGATCACCGCCGCGAGGTCGGTGTCGGAGAGCTGCTTCCACGCCGGCATGGCGGCGCGCCCATTGAGCACGATGTGGATTTCCTTGGCCTTGTCCGGATCCTGGACGATGGGCGAACCGTCCAGCGCCTTGATCGGACCGGCACCCTTGCCCGTGGGCTGGTGGCAGGCGGCGCAATTGGCCGCGTAGACCTTCTCGCCGCGCTTGGCCAGATCGTCGAGCACCCACACCTTGTTGGGGTCGTCGGCGCGCGCCGCCATCTTCTTCTGCTCGCCCTGCACCCACGCAGCGTAATCCTGCTGCGACAGCACCTTCACGTGGATCGGCATGTAGGCGTGCTCCTTGCCGCACAGCTCGTAGCACTGGCCGTAGAAGTCGCCGGTCTTCTCGCTGCGGAACCAGGTGTCGCGCACGAAGCCGGGGATCGCATCCTGCTTGACGCCGAACGC
>JAKFEZ010000010.1:0-3749 GCA_036675435.1 Ramlibacter sp.
TGGCGGGCGTGTTCATCACCGCCTTCTATTCCTTCCGCATGTACTTCCTGGTGTTCCACGGCAGGGAGCGCTTCGACCAGAACCCGGATGCGCACCATGACGCGCACGCGCACGACGACCACGGGCATGAAGAGCACCACGAGCCGCACGAGTCGCCCTGGGTGGTGACGGTGCCGCTGCTGCTGCTGGCCTTCCCCTCGGTGGTGATCGGCTTCCTGACGATAGGCCCGATGCTGTTCGGCGACTTCTTCAAGGACTCGATCCTGGTGGACGCCGCTCGCCACCCGGCCATGGCCGAGCTGGCCAAGATCTACCACGGCCCGGTGCAGATGGCGCTGCACGGGTTGAGCACGCCGGTGTTCTGGCTGGCCGCCGCCGGCGTGGCGCTGGCGTACTACCTGTACATGGTCAACACCGCGCTGCCGGCGAAGATCGCGCGCGCATTCCAGCCGATCTACACGATCCTGGACAACAAGTACTACATGGACTGGTTCAACGAGAACGTGATCGCGCGCCTGACGCGCGGCATCGGCATCGGGCTGTGGAAGGGCGGCGACCAGGCCGTGATCGACGGGGCGCTGGTCAACGGCAGCGCGCAGCTGGTGGGCTGGGTCGCCGGCGTCGTGCGCCGCTGGCAGTCCGGATACCTGTATCACTACGCGCTGGCCATGCTCCTGGGGATCTTCGTCCTCATGACCTGGTTCGTCTGGCTGGGCCGATAAGGAGAACAAGAACGTGGGTCTTTTGAGCCTTGCCATCTGGACGCCGATCGTGTTCGGCGCCGTGCTGCTGGCCCTGGGCAGGGACGAGCAGGCGCGCGCCGTGCGCTGGATCGCCCTGGTCGGCGCCATCGTCAGCTTCCTGGTCACGCTGCCGCTGTATGGCCGCTTCCAGCTGGGCACCGCGGAGATGCAGTTCGTCGAGAAGGCGCCCTGGATCGACACCTTCAACATCAACTACCACCTCGGGCTGGACGGGCTGTCGTTCTGGTTCGTGCTGCTCACGGCCTTCATCACCGTCATCGTGGTGATCTCGGCCTGGGAGGCGATCACCGAGCGCGTCAACCAGTACATGGGCGCGTTCCTGATCCTGTCGGGGCTGATGATCGGCGTGTTCTGCGCGATGGACGCGATGCTGTTCTACGTGTTCTTCGAGGCCACCCTGATCCCGATGTACCTGATCATCGGCGTGTGGGGCGGGCCGAACAAGATCTACGCGGCCTTCAAGTTCTTCCTGTACACGCTGCTCGGCTCGCTGCTGATGCTGATCGCGCTGATCTACCTGTACGGCGCGTCCGGCGGCAGCTTCGATATCGCCACCTGGCACAAGCTGCCGCTGCCGATGACGGCGCAGACGCTGCTGTTCTTCGCCTTCTTCGCGGCGTTCGCGGTCAAGGTGCCGATGTGGCCGGTGCACACCTGGCTGCCCGACGTGCACGTGGAGGCGCCCACCGGCGGCTCGGCGGTGCTGGCGGCGATCATGCTCAAGCTGGGCGCCTACGGCTTCCTGCGCTTTTCGATGCCGATCGCGCCCGACGCCTCGCGCGAGTGGGACTGGTTCATGATCGCGCTGTCGCTGATCGCGGTGATCTACGTGGGCCTGGTGGCGCTGGTGCAGCAGGACATGAAGAAGCTGGTGGCCTATTCGTCGGTGGCCCACATGGGGTTCGTCACGCTCGGCTTCTTCATCTTCAACCCGCTGGGCGTGGCCGGCGGGCTGGTGCAGATGATCGCGCACGGCTTCGTCTCGGCCGCCATGTTCCTGTGCATCGGCGTGCTGTACGACCGGATCCACTCGCGCGAGATCGCCAGCTACGGCGGCGTGGTCAACACCATGCCCAACTTCGCTGCCTTCGCACTGCTGTTCGCCATGGCCAACTGCGGCCTGCCGGCCACCGCGGGCTTCGTCGGCGAGTGGATGGTGATCCTGGGCACCGTCAAGGCCAACTTCTGGCTGGGCCTGGCGGCCGCCAGCGCGCTGATCTGGGGCGCGGCCTACACGCTGTGGATGTACAAGCGCGTGTACCTCGGCCAGGTGGCCAACGACAAGGTGCGCCAGATGTCCGACATCAACAGCCGCGAGTTCCTGATGCTGGGCCTGCTGGCCATCGCCGTGCTGTACATGGGCATCCACCCCAAGCCCTTCACCGACGTGATGGACGCGTCCGTCGCCAGCCTCCTGCAGCACGTGGCGGCCTCCAAACTGAATTGATCGACAGCCGCCATGCTTGACTCACTGAGCTTCATCGTCGTCCTGCCGGAGCTGCTGCTGCTGGTGATGGCGTGCGTCATCGCCATCGTCGACCTGGGCGTCACTTCGCGCCTGCGCGGCCTGACCTACTGGCTGACCCTGGCCACGCTGGCCGCCGTGGCCTGGGTGACGGCCGACTTCGCACTGGACGGCCGCACCTTCTACGCCTTCGGCAAGATGGCCGTGAGCGACCCGATGGGAAACTGGCTGAAGTGCTTCTCGGCCATCGCCCTGATGGTGACGCTGGTCTACGGCCGGCCGTACGCGGCCGACCGCAGCATGCTGCGCGGCGGCGAGTTCTTCACGCTGTCGCTGTTCGCGCTGCTGGGCATGTTCGTGATGGTCTCGGGCAGCAACTTCCTGGTGCTCTACCTGGGCCTGGAGGTGCTGACCCTGTCCAGCTACGCCCTGGTGGCGCTGCGCCGCGACCACGGCGATGCCACCGAAGCCGCCATGAAGTACTTCGTGCTGGGCGCCATGGCCAGCGGCTTCCTGCTGTACGGCATGTCCATGCTGTACGGCGCCACCGGCTCGCTGGACATCAACGAGGTGTTCCGCAGCATCGCCACCGGCCGCATCAACCACCAGGTGCTGGTGTTCGGGCTGGTCTTCATCGTCGCCGGGCTGGGGTTCAAGCTGGGCGCCGCCCCGTTCCACATGTGGATCCCGGACGTGTACCACGGCGCCCCCACGGCCATCACGCTGCTGATCGGCTCGGCGCCCGAGCTGGCCGCGTTCGGCATCGCCATGCGGCTGCTGGTGGAGGGGCTGATCCCGCTGGCCATCGACTGGCAGCAGATGCTGATGGTGCTGGCCGTGGCCTCGCTGCTGGTGGGCAACCTGGCGGCCATCGCGCAGAGCAACCTCAAGCGCATGCTGGCGTATTCGACGATCGCCCAGATGGGCTTCGTGGTGCTGGGGCTGTCGGCCGGCGTGGTGAACGGCAACACCGCCAACGCGCAGGCCGCCTACAGCTCGGCGATGTTCTACATCATCACCTACGTTCTCACCTTCCTGGGCGCCTTCGGCATCATCCTGCTGCTGGCGCGCGAGGGTTTCGAGAGCGAGGAGATCGCCGACCTGGCCGGCCTGAACCAGCGCAGCCCGCTGTATGCCGGCGTGATGGCCATCTGCATGTTCTCGCTGGCCGGCATCCCGCCGCTGGTGGGCTTCTACGCCAAGCTGATGGTGCTGCAGGCGCTGGTGGCGGGCGGCGGCGGGCTGTACATCGGGCTGGCGATCTTCGCGGTGCTGGCTTCGCTGGTCGGCGCCTTCTACTACCTGCGGGTGATCAAGGTCATGTACTTCGACTCGCCGATCACCGCCACCACCGTGTCCGCGCCGGGCGACGTGCGGGCGGTGCTGGCCGTCAACGGGGCGCTGGTGCTGGTGCTGGGCATCGTGCCCGGATGGCTGATGACGCTGTGCGCCGAAGCCGTGCTCAAGACGCTGGCCCCCTGAACGCCGCGGCGACCTGCCCGTGTCCCTGACGGCCTCTG
>JAKFEZ010000083.1:0-3749 GCA_036675435.1 Ramlibacter sp.
TTCAGCGCGTCCAGCTGCGCCAGCAGCGGGGCGACCCGGGACTGGATGGCGAGGATCTCGACTTCCTTGTTGGCAATCTGCACGTTCAATACTTTCAGGTCCGCCACGAGGGTATCCATCGTGGCGTTCAGGGCTGTGACTTCCGCCTGCTTCGTGCTCACCGCGGCGGCGGCATCCTGGGCAGCCTTGGTCAGGCCCGGCAGCTGGGACTGCAGTCCCGACAGCTCGCCCGCCTTGGCGGCGGCCGCGGCCTGGGCTGCGGAGAGAGCAGAGTTGGCGTCCGCCAGGTCCGCGTTCAAACCGTCAAGCACCAGCTTCTGCGCAGCGATCGCGGCCTGGCTCTCCGTGACGCTGCCGGTCAGCGTCGGCAAGGCTGCCTCCATGTCCGCCACGACCTGCTCCTGCGCGGCGGCCGCGCTGGCGGCGCCGGCCGCAGCGTCCTCCAATGCGGGGAGTTTGTCCTGGAGGACGGTGAGCTCGGCCTGCTTGCTGGAGACCGCGGCGTTGCCTTCGGTGACTGCCGCCTGGAGCGCCGGGATCTGCAACTCCAAGGCGGCGATTTCGCTTTGCTTGAGGGCGACCGCGTCGTTGGCGGCTGTCAGGGAGGTCTGGAGCGGGGCGGCCTGCTGCTGCAGGGTGCTGCTCGCCGTCTGCTTGGCCAGGAGATCGGCATTCAGGTCATTGACGGCGTTCTGCAGGGTGGTCAGGTCGCCCTGGTAACCGGCGATGGTGGCGCTCTTGGTGCTGATCTGGGCGTTCACCGCGGTGAGTTGGGTATTTTTGGTCTTCCGCAAGTCCAGCAGGGCTTGCTTCTCGTCGCTGTTGCCCTGGATGGCGACGATCTGCCTGGTGATCGCTGCGACTTCGGTTTCCAGCGCCGTCCGGGTGACCTGCAGCGCGGCAAGTTCGTTCTGCGCGGTGGTGAGCTGGGCCTGCTTGGCCGTGATTTCGGCGTTCTTCGCCGTGATCTGCTGCTCCAGGGCGGTGATGTTGGAGCTCAGCGCAGTGATCTCGTTCGTAAGGGCAGCGAGCTTGGCGGCCGCGCTGCGAGCGTCGTCCTGCAAGGTGGTGAGCTCTGTCTGGGCCACGGTGATCGCACTGTTTTTCGCGGCGAGCGCGCCGGCTGCCGCCTCGGCGTCGGCTTGCAGCGCCGCGAGCTCGCCCTGCGCGGTCGCAATCGCGGCGTTCTGGGCCGTGACTGCGTCCGCGGCCGCGGTGGCAGCACCCTGCAGGCCTGTGAGCGTCACCTTCGCGGCCTCGATTTTGAGCCACTGAGCATCCAGCGCGCCCTGAGCAGCGGTACCCGTCTCTTCAAGACGCTTCATCTCTGATTCGGCATCGCTGAGGGCCTTTTCGGCATCTTGAACGGCTGCGGCGGCACCGTCAGCCGTGGCGGTCAGGTCATTGAGCTGGGATTCGGCACCGGCAATCTCAGCGTTCTTAGCGTCAAGGGCTGCCGTGGCTGAAACGGCCGCCGCCTCCAGAATTTCCTTCTCGTCCTGTGCCACGTTGAGCTGGCTCTGCTTCGTCTCGATCTTGGAGGTCAGGTCGGCGGCGCGGGTCTTCAACTGTTCAACTGCGGCCACAGCAAGGGCTTTTTCTTCCTGCAGGGGCGCCAGTTCGTTTTCCACCGTCACCACTTGTGCCTGCAAACCCGACAGGGCCCCCTCGGCTTCTGCAATGGCAGCTTTCGTGCTCGCCTGTTCGGCCATAAGTGACGCCAGCTCAGTCTCCACACCCTCAATTTCAGTGTCGAGAGCCAGCTGTGCCTTGTCGAGTGCCGCGATGGAGGCAGTGGCTGCCTCGATCTCCCCCTGCAAGACCGCGGCGGTGGCCTGCAGCCCGGCGCGTTCGGCCTGGAGCTGGGCGATGATGTCGGCGTTCTTCCTCGCGGCGGCTTTAAGCAGGTTCTCCTGCACGCTGCCCCGGTGTGCGAGCTGGTTCACCACCCCGTTGCAGATGCCGGTGGCGGCGGAGTCGGTACCCGCCGTCGCCTGCGGGGCGAACAGCAGCATACTGGTCAGCACGCCCGGGACGATGACGGCAGCGGCGAGGCGCCGGGTGAAGACAGGGTGGTGCGAAGGCTTGAGCATTGAGACCCCTAGGCGAGACACGGTGTATGTGGCCCCCTGGCCGCATTTGATAGTCAGATGCTATGCGTGGAATACGCAGCCGGGAGGATCATCTCCACTCGAATATTGCCGGTTTCTACGTGTCTTTCAACGGGGTGTACTCACTTTTCAGCGGCGACTACTTGGTCCGATTTTTCGCCCGGAATCAGGCGGTGACAGGTGCGAAAATTCAGGTCCAGGGGCAGGAGTAGTTGTAGTCCAGCCCGGCGGACACGTATTGCGTCAGGGCGACGCGGCTGCCGGGGGTGAGCGCCGGCAGCGAGCAGTTGGATTTGGCGCCGGTGAGCGACCGCGCCCCCGCCAGCCAGCTGGGCAGCCCTGCGAGCGGGCTGCTCGCCGAGACTGTGCCGGCAATCTGGTTCCACTGGTAGCCGGTGGAGTAGAGGCCGACCTCGGCGTGGATGCTGGTGAAGTAAGCGGCCATGCCCTCCAGGTCCGCGACGTTGGCGGCCTTGTCAGGCTGCCAGCTGTTTTCGGTCTCCACATCCAGCCACCACAGGTACTTCTCCGGGTCGTCGATCCCGCGGATTGTGGCGTCGTCGTAGGCCTTCGCATAGCCGTACATGTAGGAGCAGGCCCGGAAGTCGTCCGCTCCGCTGCCGCCGCCGCGGCAGACACCGTACGGGTTGGCCACGTTAGCGCCGCCGTAGTGGTTGGAACTGGGCCACCACGAACCCTGCAGGCCGGGGTTCGCCGTGTTGACGTACAGTGCCACCCGGGGCTGGGCGGTGCGTGCCGGGGACGGGGCGGTGTTGGCCCAGGCGAGCTGGGTGGCCAGGCACGGGTTGGTGGTGTTGGCGAGGCCGTTGTTCACCCCGACGATGGCGAACGCCGGCTGTTTGGGGAGGGTCTTGCCGCACTGGGGCCAGGAAACGTCGATGCCGACCGGCTCGGCGTTCCGGGGAGGGGCCGCCGAGGCCGGCACTCCGCCCAGCAGGAGCAGGCCAAGCGTGATGGCGGCGGAAAGAACTTTTTTCAATGCCCGGGTAGCCATGCTCCAGCTTACTTCCGGCCCCTGTTCCGGGCGGGGAAACCCGCCGCGCGGGTCGCCGGTTGGAATACTCAGCAGGCTGAAGGAGTTGCCGCCCCCATGAGCCATGACAATTCACAGCATCCGGAACTGTCCGCCACGATCGGCCTCAAGGACCTGGGCACCGTCCACCGCCTGGGGTTCGGCGCCATGCGCATTGTCGGGGACGGCGTCTGGGGCGAGCCGGCGGACCGCAAGGCCGCCGTCGCCGTCGTCCGCCGCGCCGTCGAACTCGGCGTCGACTTCATTGACACCGCCGATTCCTACGGGCCGAACATCAGCGAGGAGATCCTGGCCGAGGCCCTGCACCCCTACCGGGACGGTCTGCGGATCGCCACCAAGGTCGGGTTCACGCGCACCGGCCCGCATGAATGGGTGCCGCTGGGCCGCGCCGAGTACCTCCGGCAGCAGACCGAACTGAGCCTGCGCAAGCTCAAGGTCGACGCGCTCGACCTGCTGCAGCTGCACCGGATCGACCCCAAGGTGGACCCGGAGGAGCAGTTCACCGTGCTTCGCGACCTGCAGAAGGAGGGCAAGGTGAAGGCGCTGGGCCTGTCCCAGGTCAGCGTCGCCGAACTCGAGGAGGC
>JAKFEZ010000191.1:0-19082 GCA_036675435.1 Ramlibacter sp.
CGCCATGAGCAGATTGCAGGACCCGATCCGGGAAGGCTTGAAGCGTGGCTGGAAAGTGCTGGGCGGCCCTCACGGCGACGTGCCTGCCCATTTGGGTTGCGACGTGGCCATCATCGGTTCCGGTGCGGGTGCGGGCGTTACCGCCGAACTGCTGGCCCGGGCGGGCCTGAAGGTGGTGATCGTGGAGGAGGGGCCGCTGCGCAGCAGCACCGACTTCAAGCAGCACGAGGCCGTGGCCTACCCCGATCTGTACCAGGAGAGCGCGGCCCGTAAAACGCAAGACAAGGCGATCAACATTCTGCAGGGCCGCTGCGTCGGCGGCTCTACCACCGTCAATTGGACCAGCTCGTTTCGTACGCCCGCGGTGACACTGGACTACTGGCGCGAGCACTTCGGCCTCGAGGACTTCAGCAACGACGCGCTGGCACCGTATTTTGCCCAGGCGGAAAGCCGGCTCCATATCGGCCCCTGGCTGGCGCCGCCCAATGAGAACAACGACCTGCTGCGCCGCGGCGCTGCCCAGCTGGGCATCAGTGCGGCCGCCATTGCCCGCAATGTCAAGGGTTGCTGGAACCTGGGTTCCTGCGGAATGGGTTGTCCGACCAACGCCAAGCAGTCGATGCTGGTCACGACCATTCCGGCGGCGCTGGATCAAGGCGCCGTGCTGCTGGTCGAAACGCATGCGGAGCGCCTCGAACTTGCCAATGGAAAGGTCAGGTCCCTGCGCTGCGGGCCAGTAGCGGCCAACGGCGCGTCGAGGCTCGCCAGCCGGGTCGGTACCGTCATCACTGCCAGCCACTATGTGCTGTCTGCCGGCGCCATCAACTCGCCCGCCGTGCTGCTGCGCTCGCAAGCGCCAGACCCGCATGGCCGGCTGGGCACGCGCACTTTTCTGCATCCGGTAGTGATGTCGGCTGCGATGATGGACCACAAGGTCGAAGGCTGGCAGGGCGCGCCCCAGACGATCTATACCGACCACTTCCTGGAAACCCAGCCGATCGATGGCCCGATCGGGTTCAAGCTGGAAGCGCCGCCGCTGCACCCGGTGATCTTTGCGTCCAGCGTCGCCGGGTTCGGGCGGCAACAGGCCGAACTGCTGCGCCAGTTCCCCAGCACCCACGTCTTGCTCGCGCTGCTGCGCGACGGCTTTCACGCGGATTCGCCGGGCGGGGCCGTGAAGCTGCGAAGCGACGGCTCGGCGTTGCTCGACTACGAGCTGACGCCCTTCGTGATGGAGGGAGCACGACGTGCCTTGCTGGCCATGGCGCAGATCCAGTTCGCCGCCGGCGCGCGCCAGGTGCTGCCGGTCCACGAGATGACCCGTCCGTATGACTCGTGGGCTGAAGCGCGACGAGCCATCGAAGACCTGCCCATGAAGCCGCTGCTGACCAAAGTAGTGAGTGCCCACGTAATGGGTGGTTGCGGCGCGGCAGCCAACGCACGCCTCGGTGTCACGCGACCCGATGGCGTGCACTGGCAACTCGACAACCTCTCCATTCACGATGGCTCGATCTTCCCGACCAGCGTCGGCGCCAACCCGCAGCTATCGATCTACGGCATTGTCAATCGGCTGGCGCAGGGCTTGGCCAAGCGCCTGAGCGGGCAGGATGTGATACTCGCCTGATGCCTTCACATTCGGTGCTGGCCCGCCTGCAGCAAGCCATCACCATCTCGATCATCGCCGCCGCGCTTGGCTGGCTGGCCTGGCATTGGCCGAAATCGCCGCTGCTGGCGCTGGCCGGCTTCGCCTTCGTTGCCATGGGCTACGCGCTGGTGCTGGCGATCGAGTTCGTGGCGCTGCGATTCGTCGGCGGGGGCGACCCGGCGCCCCGCCCGAGCTGGCCTGAACTGGCGCGCGCCTGGCTGGGCGAAACGCTCACTGCGCCGGGCGTCTTCTGCTGGCGACAACCGTTTCGCTGGCGCGCCGTGCCGGACCAGATGGACGCGGCTGCCGGACGGCGCGGGGTGGTCTTCATTCACGGGTTCATCTGCAATCGCGGCTTCTGGACGCCTTGGCTCCAACGCCTCAAGGCCACCGGCCATCCGTTCGTGGCCGTCAACCTGGAGCCGGTGTTCGGGTCGATCGACGAATACGTGCCCATCGTCGACCAGGCGGTCCTTCGCATCACCCAGGCCACCGGCCAGCCGCCGATACTGGTGTGCCACAGCATGGGGGGTTTGGCGGCACGGGCCTGGCTGAGCCGCATGTCGGCCGCCGCTCGCGTGCAGCACGTGGTCACCATCGGCTCGCCGCATCGCGGCACCTGGCTCGGCCAGTTCAGCCACCTGACCAATGGCCGCCAGATGCGTCTGCAGAGCGAGTGGCTGCAGGCGCTGGCGCGCGACGGCGATCCATGCCGGGACGTCCGCTTCACCTGCTGGTATTCCAACTGCGACAACATCGTTTTTCCGCCGTCCACCGCGACCCTGCCTGGCGCCGACAATCGGCTGGTCCGAGGCGTGGCTCACGTCGACCTCGCCTTTCATCCACGGGTGATGGAGGAATCGCTGGCGTTGATCACCGACCAGGTGAGCATCTCCGAAGCGGGCAGGTGAATTTCTCACACCGATTCCGGCCCCTATTTGCCACTGGCGCTGCCCCCTGCTCCTTATCCTTTGCCCCAACAATAAAAGTTGGGGAAGAGCATGGATTTCTTTGCGCGCGGTGAAACGCCCTATGCGGGCATTCCGCAATACAGCGACGCCGCCTTGGGCGCCGGTTTGTCCTTGCTGCTGGACGAGCTGGCGCACGGCGTGATGATCACCACGGCCGAGGGACGCTTGCTGTATGCCAACCAGCCGGCGCGGCACGAGCTGGCAAGACATCGCGCGATATGCACCCGCCTGGGGCTGTTGCAGGCTTGCTCTCCCGAAGGAGGACGAGCGTTGCAGCAGGCGCTGGTCAAGGTCGCCGAAGGTAAGCGCAGCTTGATCGAGCTGGCCTCGCCGCAGGGCCCCGGGCTCGGGCTGGCCGCCGTGCCGTTGAGGGTGCAGGCCGGGCAGGTGCCCCGCGCCGCGTTCTTCTGCGCGCGCGCCGTGGTCTGCGACTCTGTGATGCTGTGCTTTTTCGCGCGCGCGCACGCCCTCACGGCCGCGGAGGAGCAGGTCCTGGGCATCCTGTGCCAGGGCTTCTCGGCGCCGCAGATCGCCAAGCAGCTGGGAGTGGCCGTCTCCACCGTGCGCAGCCACGTGCGCAGCCTGTGCACCAAGACGCGCTCGCGCGGCGTGCGCGAACTGGTCAGCCGCATAGCCGTCCTGCCGCCGGTGGCGCCGCCTTTCTGGCAGCAGCCGATGCACTGACCTCCTGGCCTGGAAGTCGGCCTGGCGTGCCCTGTGGCTCATGCTAGAGTGCGCCTGGATTGGGAGAGTCCGCCATGCAAATACCTAGCCTGCCAGCCGCTCACGACAAGTTGCTCGGCGACTTGAGCCCGAGTTTGCGAGCACTTGCCCGACGGGGAACGATCCGCAGCTATCGCAAGAACAGCGTGATCATCAACGAAGGCGAAGTCGGCGAGTCGCTCTTCGTGCTGCTGCAGGGCCGGGTCAAGGTTTACTCCAACGACGCGGACGGGCGCGAGATCACCTACAACGTGGTCGAGCACGGCGACTACTTTGCCGAGATGTGGCTGGATGGCGGGCCGCGCTCCGCGTCCGTGATGACGCTGGAGCCCTGCGTGTGCTCGGTGGTCAGCCGCACCGCGCTGAGGGAGCACCTGGCCGACGAGCCCGAGTTCGCGCTGGAGCTGGTTTCCCAAGTGATCCGCCGGGCGCGCGCCGCCACCGAGAGCGCCCGCAACATGGCGCTGCTGGATGTCTACGGCCGCGTCATCGTCACACTGGAAAGCCAGCAGGGCCCGGCCAAGGCCGATGCGCCGATCACGTTGACCCAGATCACGCACCAGAACATCGCCAGCCGCGTGGGCGCCTCGCGCGAGATGGTGAGCCGCCTGCTGAAAGATCTGGAAAAGGGCGGCTATATCGAGCTCGGGGTCAAGCGAATCACGCTGCTGAAGAAGCTTCCGGCGCGTTGGTAGCGTCCATGGGCCCCCGATACGGCTGCGTCTGCTTCGCCGTTCCCCGCAAGCTCCTGCGGCAGCTCGCCGACGACGATGCCGACGAAGCGCATCGGGGCCTCTTGCACGGGCAGATCGACCATTCCTCCAGGCTGCGCGGCCAGCGGGCTGCCCAGAGCAGGCAGCGGCCGCCCGGCACCGTGGGCAGGCAGCCATTGCACCGCCAGGTGTTCGACGCCCAGGGCCGCACCTTTCTGCCCGGCAAGCTCCTACGCGACGAGGACGACCCGCCCACCCACGACAAGGAAGCCGACAAAGCCTACGAGAACGTCGGAATCGCCATGCAGTTCTTCAAGACGGTGCTGGGCCGCGATTCTGTGGACGGCAAGGGCCTGCGCGTCGACGCCTCGGTGCACTACGGCTATCGCTTCACCAATGCCATGTGGACGGGCGAGCAGATGATCGTCGGCGATGGCGACGGCCGGCATGTCAAGGGCCTGGCGCATTCGCTGGGCATCATCGCCCACGAGTTTGCCCACGGCGTCACGCAGCACATCGTCAGGGGCGGCCTCGGCGTGGTGGAGGTGTCTGGCCGGCCGCCCACGCTCAAGGGCGAGGCCGGCGCGCTCAACGAATCGTTCTCGGATGTGTTCGCCAGCATGATCAAGCAGTGGCACGCGGGCCAGCAGGTGCATGAAGCGGACTGGCTGCTGGGCGAAGACATCCTGGCGCCGGGTGCCGGCAAGGCCATCCGGTCGCTCGAGGACCCGGGCAACAGCAGGCTGACCTGGCGCAACGACGACCAGATCAAGGACTACAAGCGCTACCAGGCCACCGACGAGGCCCACAAGGCCTCCGGCATTCCGAATCACGCCTTTTATCTGGCGGCCACGCGGCTGGGCGGAAACTCATGGGAGACGCTGGCCCGGATATGGCTGAAAGGCTTCGACCGCCTGCGCGTGCGGGGCACCTTCCTGGACGCCGCCCACTCCACCATGGACGTTGCCGCTACGCTACATGGCAAGGGTTCCCGGCCCCATGTCGCCATCAAAGCCGCCTGGCGCAAAGTGAACGTTTTGGCCTGAAACGCCGGCGGCGTTACATTCGGGGATGGACTGCCCGGCCTGCCACACGGTAAATCCCGACGCCAATCGGTTTTGCGAAAGCTGCGGCAGCTCTCTCACGTCGAAATGCGCGGCCTGCGGTTTCGATTGCTCGCCCGCAGCGAGATTCTGCGGCGGTTGTGGCTGTGCGCTGGGGCAAACAGCCAAAGCGTCGAATCACGCGGCCCAGCGCGCAGCCCCTGCGGCCGCTGCGCCGGCCTCGGGCTGGGGCGAACTGAAGCAGGCCACCGTCCTTTTTGCAGATGTCGTCAGCTCCACCGAGCAGATCGCCCTGCTCGACCCCGAGGAGGCCATGGACCGGTTGAAGCCGGCTGTCATGCTGATGTGCGAGGCCGTGGAGCGGTTCGGTGGCACCGTCATGCGCACTCTCGGCGATGGCGTAATGGCGCTGTTCGGCGCCCCCAGGGCCATGGAGGGGCACGCCCGGCTGGCCTGCGAGGCGGCCTTGCACATGCAGTCCCTGTTCGCGCGCGACCCCGGCGGCTTGAAGATCCGGGTGGGATTGCACTCCGGACTGGTGGCTTCCGACCCGCACGCGCACGACGGCGGCAAGGGCGGGGGCGCACATGGCATGACCATTCACCTGGCGAGCCGGGTGGTGGGGGTTGCCACGCCGGGCGGCGTGACGATGACTCAGGACTGCCATGCGCTCGTGCGGGGGTCGGTCGACGTCGAGTCCATCGGATTTCCGCCCCTGAAAGGCATACCGGAACCGGTGGAGATATTCCGGCTCGCCGCGCTCAAGGCCGCGTTTGCCAGCCAGCACTTTCACCAGGCCAAGCTCACGCCTTTTCGCGGCCGTGACAAGGAGATAGCGCTGCTCCAGCAGGCGCAGGCCCGTGCCGAGGCGGGCGACGCGCAGGTGGTAGGCATCGCCGGTGGTCCTGGCGCGGGCAAAAGCAGGCTCTGCTACGAGTTCGGGCAGTGGTGCCGGGCGCGTGGCAAGCCGGTGTTCGAAGTGCGCGCCCAGCTCTATGGCAGCGCCACGCCGCTGCAGCCGGTGCTGGAGCTGATGCGCATCTTCTTCTTCGGCATTGCTGCCGGCGATGCGCCGGCGGCGGCCCGGTTCAAGATCGCCGCGCGGCTCGAAGAGCTCGGCGCCAGCCTGCCCGGCGATCAGGCCCTGGTGAGCGATTTCCTGGGCGTTCCCGATGTGGACGACGCCACGCCGGCGCTGCTGCACGCCAAGGCCCGCCGGGCACGTCTCCTGGCGATCGTGAGCGCCCTGGTGAAGCACTCCGCGAACACCGTGTCCCTGATCCTCATCGAGGACATGCACTGGCTGGATGAGGCCAGCGAGGAATTCGTCGCGGCGCTGGTCGAGGCGGTCGCGTCGACCAAGACCATGGTCTTGCTCAACTACCGCGCCACTTACCGTTCGCCGTGGGCCGGGTTCGGCAACTTTCAGGAGATCGAGGTCGGTGAGCTGAGCGCCGCGGATACCGATGCAATCGTCCGCGAGCTGATCAGCCATCGCCGCGAATTCCAGGACATTTCCCGGCTGATCGCGCGGCGCAGCGGCGGCAATCCCTTCTTCGCCGAGGAACTGGTGCGCTCGCTGGCCGAGCGCGGGGTGCTGTCGGGCGACCCCGGCCATTCCAACAACGGGCTGGACTCGGTGGAGCGGGCGCTGCCCGCGACCGTGCAGGCCGTGATCGGGGCTCGCATCGATCGACTGAGCGAGTCGGAGAAATCGGTGCTGCAGATGTGCGCCATCATCGGCAAGGAGGTGCCGCTGGTCGTTCTGGAGCGGGTGGCGGGGACCATGCGCGGCCAGATCGAGCGGGCGCTGGACGCCTTGTGCCATGCAGAACTCATCCAGCCGCAGCCGGCCGCCGGGGGGCGGCGGTTCGGGTTCCGGCACCCGCTGATCCAGGAGGTGGCGTATGGTTCGCAGCTCAAGGCCAAGCGCGTCGCCATCCATGCCTCGGTGGCCAACGCCATGGAGCACTACTACGGCGACCAGCTCGACGAGTACTCGGCGCTCATCTCCCATCACTACGAGGCCTCCGGGCATCCCCTGAACGCGGCGCAGTACGCCGGCAGGGCTGCCCAGTGGCTGGCCGCGACAGACTCGGCGCAGGCCATCAAGCACTGGCACAAGGTAAGGGCGCTGCTTGCCAACCAACCCCGCAGCCAGCCGGGCGACCGCCTGAGAGCCATGGCGTGCAGCCAGATTTCCCTGCTGGGTTGGCGCGAGGGCCTGAGCCTGGCGGACGTTCAGCCCTTCATCGAGGAAGCCATGGACCTCGCCAGCGAAGTCGATGACCGCTTGACGCAGCTGCTGCTCATGATCGAAGGCCGCATGCTGCAGGCCAGCGGCGGCCCCGCCGACTGGTACATCGAAAAGGCGCAGCAGGCACTTTCATTGGCGAAGCCCGGCGACATCGGGCGCACCGCCACCATCAATGCCGTGCTGTGCCAGGCCTATGGATGGGCCGGCCTGTTGCGCGAGGCGCTGGCGGCCAACGACGCGGCGCTGGAGAACATCGGCGCGATCGACAAGTTCGACCGCGAGTTCATCGGTTTCAGTACCGAGCAGTGGGTGGTGGGCATGCGCTGCCGGCTGCTCACCCGGCTGGGCCGCTTCGACGATGCACGCGCCTGTTTGTCGGACATGATCGAGGCCGGCAAGGACACCAAGGACCCGCTGTTCCTGCAGATGCTGCACTACGCCCACATCGACCTGGCATCCTGGCTGGAAGATACCGTGATGGCCGAGGAGCACGCGCGGCATATCGGCGAGCTCGCTGAAAAGAACGCCAACGCCTACCTGCGTGTGTTCGCCTTGCACGGCCGGGCTTGTGCGAGCGTGACTTTCGGCGCCGGCGAGCAGGCGCTGGAGACTTTTCACGAGGCGCTGGCCGTTGTGCGCACTGCCAAGGTGGCCATGGAGTTCGAACCCGAGATTCTCGCCAGCATCGCCGACGCCTGCCGGCTGAACGGGGACCACGAGCAAGCGGTGGTGTTCGCAAAGGAGGCGATCGAGCTCTCGCGCCATCGCAGCACCAGGCTGCCGGAGTGCCGGGCGTTGATCACTCTCGCCGCATCCGTGGCCGATCACTTCGGCGCCGACCAGCTGGACGTGTCCACCGCCGCCTTCCTCGAGGCCGAGCGCCTGCTCGAGAAAACGGGCTGCGCCGTGCACCGGCAATTGCTGGTTCGGGAAAGGGAGCGGCTTCAGTTGGCCGTGGCCGGCTAGCCGGGCTTGCGAACCAGCAGGGTGAATTCCCGCAGGCCGTAGTCGGCCAGTACGCTCGCCTTTCCGCCCAGTTCCAGCTCGCAATGGCGAGCCCATTTTTCCGGCGCTGTCCGGTACAGCTCCCGCGGCCCCCTGGTTGCAACGGGCGCGAGAAAGTTGACTGCGTAGCCGCGGCCACTCCTGGCGTGCAGTTCGGCCAGGGTCGCCCGCACATGCGCTTCCCAGCGGGCGCGGGAATGGGCCAGGCGCACGTTGAAGATGCCGCTGGCCACCGAGTAATCGGCCGTCCGGCCCAATTCGTGCCCTTGCGCGAATGACGCCATGGGCCGTCCTTTCCAGAGCTCGCTTGCCTGCTTCACCATGGCGGGCGACACGTCCTGCCCCAGGTAGTCGACCCGGGCGCTTCGGTGCCGCTTGGCCAGGTAGGCCAGCAGGGCGCCATAGCCGCAGCCCAGGTCGTTGAGCGAAAAAGGCCGGCTCCAGTCGCAGATCTTGAGGAGCTGCACGAAACGCAGCTCCTGCGTCGGCATGCAGGTCCAGTCGACCCCGTGGGGGGTGGGCCCGAACTGAAGGATCTTGCCCGTGTAGTACGCAGCCACGTCCTGGTGGACGTGGTCCCCCGCAGCTGTCACCGTCGAGCGCGCCGGGCTACTTGGCTCTGGGGTCCAGCCCGAGCGGCAGCGAAATGACCAGGTAGTCCTGCTTCATGTAGAACAGCGGCCGGGCATTGGGGGTGATCAGCACCCGGTTGTTGTCCTTGCCTTCGTTGAGATCATGCAATTCGAAATAGACGGGCAGCGGTTTTTTCGCAGCAAGATTCCTGGTGATCGCCTCGACGATGGCGACGTCGCCATTCTGGCGGGCGACATTCGATTTGGCCTTGCGCAGGCTGGCCAGGTACCTGTGAAAGCGGTTCTTGGTGTCGTGGTTGGAAAGCCCCGTGAGGTTGAGCACGGAGATGCTGGTTTCGAACCGGCGGCCTGCCTTGAAAATCTCGAACTCCTTTTGCAGCGCCACCATTTCCTGCAGCCCGCCATATTGGTCCTTCGACCCCAATGTCGGGGCGAAGCGCAGGTTCAGCTTTTCTTGCAAGCTGCCGACGTAGATGTCGTGCTCCTTCAGGAAATAACCCATCGATGACTCCTCTGTTTGATTGATCGTGCCTGTAACAAGCAGTTTCAGTGTAAAAGAAGCGATGCTTTGCGCAAAGCGTTTGTCAAACAGAATTCCTCACCAGGAGGCTGAGAGGTGACCGGGCTGCCCTTTATCGAGCAGGACGAGATCCGGCTGCAGCCAGCTTGCTCGCTCGGCCTGGTGCTGCGGTCGCGGCCCCGTCCGGCCATCCGGGAGATCCTGCGCAGCGTCATTGCCAGGCTGATGTCGTGTCCGCCCGAGTCGCTGCGTTTTCTTGAGTCGAGCCAGGGCAAGCCGTATCTCGACGGCGCTGCGATTGCGTTCAATGTCTCGCATTCGGGCGCGAATTCACTGATCGCGCTCGCGCGTCACGGCCAGATCGGCTGCGATATCGAGGATCGCTTCGGTGCCGACGACGTGAGTGGTCTGTGCCCGTTGGTCCTGCATGCAGCGGAGCTCCAAGTCATCGACGGGCTGGCTGGGGCACAGCGGCAGGACGCCTTCCGGCGCTACTGGGTGCGCAAGGAGGCCGTGCTCAAGGCGGTGGGTTCCGGTTTCCTCGAGGATCCGAGGCGCCTGATCGTCGGCCTGGACGAGCAGCACGCGCGATGGGCCTCGCAGGAGGGGCCGCCCTTCTTCGTCCACAACCAGCTGATCGACATCGGCTACCCCGCCGCGGTGGCGAGCATGGATCCGTCCTGCGCCTGGTACTTGCTCGACGACTGAATCGCGGCGCCCGCTCCTCGTCCAGCCCTCGGAAGGTCAGGCGGCGTCCGCCGCCAGCTCCGTCATTTCCTTGACGTGCTCATAGATCGGCGTGAAGTCCGGGGCGGTCTTCTCGAACAGTTCCTGAAAACTCTCGATCACGAAGTAGGTCTGCTGGTAGCTGTCGATCTTGTAGCGGGTGCGCATCACGCGCTCGATGTCCAGCGGCAGGCGCTGCGGCTCACGGCTTTCGACAGCGTGCTGCAGTTCGCCCGGCGAGCTGAGGATGCCGGCCCCATACGCGCGCAGGCCGTCGGGCTGGCGAATCAGGCCGAACTCGATGGTGTACCAGTAAAGGCGGCTGAGCAATTCGCAGGCGCCCAGGCGATGAGCCTTGAGGCCGCCCTTGCCGTACTCCTGCATGTGATCGGCAAAGATCGGGTTGAACAGCAGCGGCACATGCCCGAACAAGTCGTGGAAGACATCCGGCTCGACGATGTAGTCGAACTCCTGCGGCGAGCGGATCCAGTCGGTGACCGGGAACTTGCGGTTGGCCAGCAGCGTGAAGAACGGCACTTCGGGTATCAGCCCCGGCACCGCGACGATCTCCCAAAGTGTGGCCTTGCGCAGGCGTTCATTGATCTCCTCGAAGCGGGGGATGCGGTCTTTCACACCCAGCGAGGGCAGTGCGCGGATGAATTCGTCGCAGGCCCGGCCGGGCACCAGCGCCGCCTGCCGCTCGTAGAGGCGGCGGTAGGTGTCGTGATCGGCCGGGGTGTAGCCCGCGTAGTCCTGCGGGCAGGTGTAGTCGGCCCCGGCGCGCGAATAGTCGCCGCGGGGCGGCCGCTCGCTCGCGCCATAAACGACGGGTTCGACGGCCATGCTCAGCTCCCCTTGGTTTCGAGCACGCCGCGGCGCATCTGGTCGAGCTCCATGGTCTCGAACAGCGCCTTGAAGTTGCCCTCGCCGAAACCGCTGTTGCCCTTGCGCTGGATGAACTCGAAGAAGATCGGACCCAGCTGGTTCTCGCTGAAGATCTGCAGCAGCAGTTCGCCCGGCTTGCCGTCCACCAGGATGTTGCGCTGGCGCAGGCCCGCCAGGTCCTCGCCATGGCCGGGAATGCGCTTGTCGAGCAGCTCGTAGTAGGTGTCGCTGGTGTTCAGCAGTTTCACCCCGCTCAGTTGCAGCGCGTCCACGGTGTCGTACAGATTGGTGGAGCCCATGGCGATGTGCTGGATGCCCTCGCCTCGATAGCGGTCCAGGTACTCCTGGATCTGCCCGGACTTCTCGTTGCCTTCTTCGTTGATCGGGATTCGGATCTTGCCGCAGGGGCTGGTCATGGCTTTGCTCTTCACCCCGGTGGCCTGCCCTTCGATGTCGAAGTAGCGCACCTCGCGGAAGTTGAACAGCCGCTCGTAGAACTCGGACCATTCGGACATGCGGCCGCGGTGCACGTTGTGGGTGAGGTGGTCGATGTAGGTCAGGCCGTGGCCTGCCGGATGCAGCTGCGCCCCGGGCAGCGGTTCGAAGTCGACGTCGAAGAAGCCGATGTTGCCGATGTCGCCTTCCCGGGCGCCGTTCTTGCCGCGCCAGCGGTCGATGAAATAGATGATGGAGTCGCCGATGCCCTTGATGGCGGGGATGTTCAGCTCGCCGGGCGCGGCATGGCCGGCGTAACCCCAGGCGCCCAGCGAGATGGCCCGCTCGTAGGCGGCTTTGGCGTCGCGGACGCGAAAGGCGATGGCGCAGACGCTGGGGCCGTGCAGGCGGGCGAAGCGCTGCGCGAACGAATCCGGCTCGGCGTTGATGATGAAGTTGATCTCGCCCTGGCGGTACAGCATCACGTTCTTGTGGCGGTGCCGGGCGATGGCCCTGAAACCCATGCGCTCGAACAGCTCACCCATGGCTTTGGGGTCCGGTGCGGCGTACTCGATGAACTCGAAACCATCGGTCCCCATGGGGTTCTCTCTTTCGGAAAGGGGCTGGGTGACCGATTGCGGCAAGGCTTTGTTCATGGGGAAGTCTCCTGGCGAATGTATGGCCAGACTTTAGGCGACCGCTGGCTCAAGATTCAAGCGAGTTTGGGCGGAGGTTTGGTATTTTGCGCAATAATATTGCGTCATGACGACAGCTCAGGCACTCGACAAGCTAGACAAGGAAATATTGCGCTGCCTTCAGAACGATGGCCGCAAGACGTACGACGTGATCGGCGCCCAGGTCGGCCTGTCGCCCAGTGCGGTGCTGCGCCGGGTGAAACGGCTGGAGGAGGCCGCCGTGATCGATCGCTACGTGGCGCTGGTGAACCCCGAAGCCGTTGGCCTGGGGCTGACCGCCTACCTCAACGTTCGGCTGGAAAAGCACACCGAAAGCCACAAACGCAACCCGATGGACCTGTTTCGCGCCAGCGTCCAGACCTGGCCGGAGGTGGTGGAGTGCGCCGCGCTTACCGGCGAGATGGACTATTTGCTGCGGGTGGTGGTGCAGGACATGGCTCACTACAGCCGTTTCATCATGGACACACTGCTCAAGCACCCCTCCGTGGAAGACTGCAAGACCAGCTTTGTCCTTGACCGTGTGAAAGCGACAACGGCCATTCCCGTATAGGGTGCTGCCGAGTGCTACCGAATGAGTAGCTTGAAGTCGTGTTGCAACCGTAAACGACGGCACTTTGGGTGGTTTAGGTAGAACTACCTGACCGCTGGTCTTTACAGCCCTCTTGGCTTGCCTCCCTAGTGAAAACCCTTAAATTGGGTGCATGACTGAATACCCTGAGGTCAAGAAAGCAGCGCCGGTGGTTATCCCCATCCGTTCGCTGGGCCCGCGCCACCGCGAGCGCATCGCCGTTCACCTGACGGCGCTGGATGACTACGACCGCTACCTGCGCTTCGGCTACGCCGCCAATGACGAGCAGATCCAGCGTTACGTGGCCGGCCTGGATTTCGATCGCGACGACATCTTCGGCGTGTACAACCGCAAGCTCGAACTCATCGCGATGGCGCACCTCGCTTTTGCCGTCGACCCGGCCCTGCTGAGTTGCGCCGAGTTCGGTGTGTCGGTGGCGAAGAAGGCCCGCGGGCGCGGCTACGGCAGGCGCATGTTCGAGCGCGCCGTGATGCACGCCCGCAACGAAGGGGTGGACATGCTGTTCATCCACGCCTTGAGCGAAAACACGGCCATGCTGAAGATCGCCCGCAACGCGGGTGCCAAGCTGGAGCGCGCCGGGTCCGAGACCGATGCCTATCTGCGGTTGCCGCCGGCCACGCTCGACAGCAGGATGAGCGAACTGGTCGAAGAGCAATTGGCGCTGACCGATTACCGCCTCAAGGTGCAGGCCAAGAGCTTCTGGGACTTCCTGGCCGGCGTCCAGGAAGTGCGCCAGGGCGCGCGCGAGGCCCGCCACAAATCCGGCAGCTGAGCCTCGCCTGCGCGAGTAGGCGCCGGTTTCCAGTATCCTAGTAGTCCCTCCACCACCGCACGTCCTGCACCCCAAGGCTGTGTCCGACCCGCACCCTGCGCGATCTTTCCTGGAAAGGGAAGACAAGCGCACCTTCCTGCAGAAGATTGCAGAGTTCATCCATCCCGGGCCCGACTCCAGGGCCGAACTGATCGAGACCCTGGCCGAAGCCGAGGACAACGACATCATCGGCGCCGAGTCCCGGGTGATGCTGGAAGGCGTTATCCGGATGGCCGACCTGACGGCGGGCGACGTCATGGTGGCGGCGCCGCGGATGGACATGATCAACATGGATTCGGCGCACGATGACGTGCTCGGGGTGGTGATCCGCACCGCCCACTCGCGCTTTCCGGTGTACGAGGGCGACCGCGAAAACATCATCGGCATCCTGCTGGCCAAGGACCTGCTCAAGCTGCAGCGCTCGCCCCAGTTGAACATCCGCGCGCTGCTGCGCCCGGCCGTCTTCGTGCCGGAAAGCAAGGGCCTGAACGACTTGCTGCGCGAATTCCGCGGAAACCGCAATCACCTCGCCATCGTGGTGGATGAATTCGGCCGCATCGCCGGGCTGATCACCATCGAGGACGTGCTCGAACAGATCGTCGGCGAAATCGAGGACGAGTTCGACATCGACGAAGACGAAGGCGACATCTTCGGCCTGGCCGACCGCACCTATCGCGTCAGCGGCGACACCTCCATCGAGCGCGTGAGCGAGGCATTCGGCGTCAACCTCGAGCCGACCGACGCCAGCCAGGAATTCGACACCATCGGCGGGCTGATCGCGCACGAGATGGGGCATGTGCCCAAGCGCGGCGAATACCACACGCTGGCCGGCCTCAACTTCGTCGTGCTGCATACCAAGGGCGGCGCGGTGCGCTGGTTCAAGGTATCGCCGGTCAGCCCGGCCGAGCAGACGGGCTGAGCGTGGGGGGCGGCTCCGGGCCGGCCTTTCGGCTGGCGCTTTTCCTGGCCGCGCTGGCGGCCGGCGGGGCCCAGGCCCTGTCCATCGCCGCGCCCTGGAACGGCCAGCCGCTGTGGTGGCTGCAATTGCTGTCGCTGGCCGCGCTGGCATGGCTGGTGCGGCAACCGGGCACGTGGAAGCGGGCTGGGCTGCTGGGCTGGGCTTTTGCCACGGCCTGGCTGACCGGCACTTTCTGGTGGCTGTTCATTTCCATGCACGTGTACGGCGGCCTGCCTTCGGTGATGACGGGCGTGGCCGTCGTGGGTCTGGCAGCGTTCCTGGGCCTGTACTACGCGGCGGCTTGCGCGGCGGTCGCAGGACTGAACCGGCATGGCTGGCCATTGGGAGCGCTGGTATTCGCCGCTGCCTGGATGCTGGCGGAGCTGCTTCGCGTCACCTGGTTTACCGGCTTTCCGTGGGGCGCCGGCGGCTACGCGCATGTGGATGGGCCGCTGGCATTCCTTGCGCCCTGGGTAGGGGTTCACGGCTTGGGCTTCGTCGCAGCCTTGCTGGCTTACGTGCTGTCGCTGGCAGCGGGCCGCGCGATGGCCAGGTCGTGGCGCTACTGGGCTGCATTGGCCGCGACGGCGGGGCTGCTGGCGGCCTGCAACCTCGCCGGCCCGGCCGGGCAGGGCTCGTCGGATCCCGCTCAGCCCCGGCTGTCCGTAACACTGTTGCAAGGCAATATTCCTCAGGACGAAAAATTCGAGGGCGGCACCGGCATCCCGCTGGCGCTGGACTGGTACAGCAGCCAGTTGCAAGCCAGCACGGCCAGCCTGGTGGTGGCGCCCGAGACCGCGCTGCCTCTGCTGCCGCAGCAGCTTCCCGCCGGCTACCTGGAGGCGCTGCGCGCACATTTCGGGCGCGGTGGCCAGGCGGCGCTGATCGGCATGCCCCTGGGCGGCCTGCGCGAGGGCTATACCAACTCGGTCATCGGCCTGAAGCCGAACGCAGCGATCTACCGGTTCGACAAGCACCATCTGGTGCCCTTCGGAGAATTCATCCCACCCCTGTTCAGGTGGTTCACCGAGATGATGAACATACCGCTCGGCGATTTCAACCGCGGCCCCCTGGGGCAGCCGACGTTCGAGTGGATGGGGCAGCGGCTGGCGCCAAACATCTGCTACGAGGACTTGTTCGGCGAAGAACTCGGCGTGCAGTTCGCCGACCCGCAGCGCGCCCCCACTATCCTCGTCAACGTCAGCAACATCGGCTGGTTCGGCAACACGGTGGCCATCGACCAGCACCTGCACATCAGCCGGATGCGGTCGCTGGAGTTCCAGCGGCCGATGATCCGCGCCACCAACACCGGCGCCACCGTGATCATCGACCACCGCGGCCGCGTGACGCATGCCTTGCCGCGCCATACCCGGGGGGTGCTCACCGGCGAGGTGGAAGGGCGCAACGGCATCACGCCGTACGCGTGGTGGGTGTCGAGCCTGGGCCTGTGGCCGCTATGGCTGACAGGGCTGGGCGTTCTGGCGGCGGCCTGGCTGACCCTGCCGCGCAGGCGGTCTGATAACTGAGCCGTAAAATCAGCGGTTTGCTCTCGCCTTCCGCTCTTTCATGCTCACCTTCCAGCAAATCATCCTGACCTTGCAGTCCTACTGGGACCGGCAGGGCTGCGCACTGCTGCAGCCCTACGACATGGAAGTGGGGGCCGGCACCTCGCACACCGCCACCTTCCTGCGCGCCCTGGGTCCCGAGCCTTGGAAAGCCGCCTACGTCCAGCCCAGCCGGCGACCCAAGGACGGCCGCTATGGCGAGAACCCCAATCGCCTGCAGCACTACTACCAGTACCAGGTGGTGCTCAAGCCGGCGCCCGCAAACATTCTCGAGCTGTACCTCGGCTCGCTCGAGGCCTTGGGGTTCGACCTGAAAAAGAACGACATCCGCTTCGTCGAGGACGATTGGGAAAATCCCACCCTCGGCGCCTGGGGCCTGGGCTGGGAGGTCTGGCTGAACGGCATGGAAGTGACACAGTTCACCTACTTCCAGCAAGTCGGCGGCATCGACTGCAAGCCGATCACCGGAGAGATCACCTACGGGCTGGAGCGCCTGGCCATGTACCTGCAAGGCGTGGACAACGTCTACAACCTGACCTGGACCGACGGTCTCTCGTATGGCGATGTGTACAAGCAGAACGAGGTGGAGCAGTCCACCTACAACTTCGAGCACAGCGACGCCGAATTCCTGTTCACGGCATTTGGCGCCCACGAGAAGCAGGCCCGTCACCTGATGGAGCAGCAGCTCGCCCTGCCGGCCTACGAGCAGGTGCTCAAGGCGGCCCACAGCTTCAACCTGCTGGACGCGCGCGGCGCGATCAGCGTGACCGAGCGAGCCGCCTACATCGGCCGCATCCGCAACCTCGCGCGCGGCGTCGCCCAGAGCTACTACGACAGCCGCGAGCGCCTGGGCTTCCCGATGGCGCCGCGCGAATGGGTGGACCAGATGCAGAAGAAGGCAGCCTGAAGATCATGGCGCACATTTTTCGCCACCCTGTTTCCACGGTGCTGCGCTACACGCCCACCGAGTCCCAATAAGCCATGGCCAGCCAAAACCTTCTCGTTGAACTGTTTGTCGAAGAGCTGCCGCCCAAGGCCTTGAAAAAGCTCGGTGAGGCGTTTGCCCAGGGGCTGTTCGACCAGCTCAAGGCGCAGGGCCTGGTTTCCGGCGAGTCGCAGCTCACGTCGTTCGCATCGCCCCGGCGGCTGGCCGCGCACGTCACGTCCGTTCCCTCGGCTGCGTCGGACAAGGCCGTGTCGCAGAAGCTCATGCCGGTCAGCGTGGGGCTCGATGCGACGGGCCAGCCTACGCCCGCGCTGCTGAAGAAATTGCAGGCCCTCGGCGCCGATGCGTCGGCCGTGGCCGGCCTCAAGCGCGCGGTCGACGGGAAGGCGGAAGCGCTGTTCTACGACAGCACCGCCAAGGGCGCGACGCTTGCGCAAGGCCTGCAGAAGGCGCTCGACACCAGCCTGGCCAGGCTGCCCATCGACAAGGTCATGACCTACCAGCTGTCCGACGGATGGACCGACGTGAAGTTCGTGCGGCCGGCGCATTCGCTGGTAGCCCTGCACGGCGCCGAGATCGTTCCGGTGCAGGCGCTCGGCCTGAAGGCCGGCAACACGACGCAGGGCCACCGCTTCGAGGCGGCCTTGCCCGTCGTCACGTTCGCGAACGCCGACAGCTACGCCGCAACGCTGGAGCGGGACGGCGCCGTGATCGCCGGCTTCGCCGCCCGCCGCGCCGAGATCGTGCGCCAGCTGGCCGAGGCGGCCGCCCGGGTGGGTCAGGGCGCGCGGGCCATCGACGACGAGGCGTTGCTCGACGAAGTGACAGCCCTGGTCGAGCGCCCCAATGTGGTGACCTGCCAGTTCGAGCAGGAATTTCTGGAAGTGCCGCAGGAATGCCTCATCCTCACGATGAAGGCCAACCAGAAGTACTTTCCATTGCTGGATGCCCAGGGCAAGCTGACGCACCGCTTCCTGGTGGTCAGCAACATCAGCCCCGCCGATACCAGCGCCGTGGTGCAGGGCAATGAGCGCGTGGTGCGCCCGCGCCTGGCCGATGCCAAGTTCTTCTTCGACCAGGACCGCAAGAAAACGCTGGCGTCCCGCGTGGCCGGGCTGGCCAAGGTGGTCTATCACAACAAGCTGGGCACCCAGGGCGATCGGATCGAGCGTGTCCGCGCCATCGCCGGCGAGATCGGGCGCCAGCTCGGCGGCGATGCGCTCGCCGCGCAGGCCGACCAGGCCGCATCCCTGGCCAAGGCCGACCTGGTCACGGACATGGTGGGCGAGTTCCCCGAGCTGCAGGGCATCATGGGCCGCTACTATGCGCTGCACGACCGGCTGGGCGGCGAGATAGCGGACGCGATCGAGGATCACTACAAGCCTCGCTTCGCCGGAGACTCGCTGCCGCGGGGCGACGTGGGCACTGCCGTGGCGATGGCCGACAAGCTGGAGACGCTGGCCGGCATGTTCGCCATCGGCAATCTGCCAAGCGGCGACAAGGACCCGTTCGCGCTGCGGCGCCATGCCCTGGGCGTGGTGCGCATGCTGGTGGAAAAGGATCTGGCGCTCGAAGTCGGCGAACTCGTCACGCTGGCTTTCGGCGTGTTCAAGGACGCAGGCGCCGACGCCCCCGCGCAACTGACCGACTTCATCTATGACCGCCTGGCCGGCTCGCTGCGCGAGCAGGGCTACAGCGCCCAGGAGGTCGACGCCGTGCTGGCGCTGCGCCCGCAGAGGCTGGGCGACGTGGCCAAGCGGCTCACCGCGGTGCGAGCCTTCGCGGCCTTGCCGGAAGCGCCGGCGCTGGCGGCCGCCAACAAGCGCATCGGCAACATCCTGAAGAAAGCCGACAAGGCCGACGCCCACGTCAGCGAGGTGCTGCTGAAGGAGCCGGCCGAGCAGGCGCTGTTCGCGGCCATGAAGGATGTCACGCCCAAGGCCGCCGCCCGGTTCGAGGCCGGCGACTACGCCGGCTCGCT
>JAKFEZ010000178.1:0-19078 GCA_036675435.1 Ramlibacter sp.
CATCACCTCGGAGAAGATGAACCAGCTCATGCTCCAGCGGAACGACAAGTCGACCTTGTGGCCGTAGCTGCCGCTTTCGCTTTCGCCGATGGCCTGGCCGAACCACTGGAACAGCACGACGAACAGCCAGATGAGGCCGCCGAACAGCGCGTATTTGCCCCATTCGACGCCGTTGATCCATTCGCCGGCGCCCAGGATGACCCAGAACAGGCCGAATGCCGCCATGAACGGATGGCGCGAGGGCTGAGGCACGAAGTAGTAGGGCGTGGTGCCGGGTGCGGCTGTACTCATTTGAACTCCTGGATTCCCGAATCTTTTAGTCTTGGATAGGTTGATGGATTACTGGCCGACCACCCAGTTGACCAGCAGCACCAGCCCGCCCACGAACACCGCCACGCCAGCCAGGGCGACTGCAATGATGTGGAAGGGGTTGAGCTTGCCCAGGTCTTCCTGGTAGCCGCTCTTTCTGCGGATGCCGAGAAAGGCCCATGCCACTGCCCTGATGGTGCGCAAGACACTCATAGCCGTGCGGCCTGGCTGCCGAGCGACGCCGTCGGCGCGGGGGGCGTCTTGCCGCCGACTTCGAAGAAGGTGTACGACAGCGTGATGGTAGTCACGTCCTTCGACAACTTGGGGTCGATCACGAAGGCCACCGGCCATTGCTTCTTTTCACCCGGCTCCAGGATGTACTGGGTAAAGCAGAAGCACTCGACCTTGTTGAAGTGCGCGGCCGCCTGCCGCGGCGCATAGCTGGGGATGGCCTGCGCCGCCATGCGCCGGTCCTGCACGTTCTGGAACTCGTACATCACGGTGGTCAACTCGCCGGGATGAACCTGTACCGAGCGCTGCGCCGGCTTGAACTGCCAGGGACCTCGTGAATTGGCGTCGAACTCCACCGTGATGGTGCGGTTGCGGTCCACCTGCGAATTGTCGGGCACCCGGACGTCGCGCCCCGCCGTGCCGCCACCGGGAACCTGCCGCTCGGAGAGCGACAGGATGTTGATGCCGGTCAGCTCGCAGATGTGCTTGTAGATCGGGATCAGCGCATAGCCGAAGCAGAACATGCCTGCCGTGACCACCGCCAGCTTGCCCACCATCTTTGCGTTTTGCGCCCGCAGCAGATCCCCGCGCCTGCGGCTCGCAGGGGGGCGCGATCCGTCAGGGTGCTGTTCGGTGCTGCGCTCGTGGGTCATGGCTCAGCTGGACAGCAGCACCATCTTGATCATGAAACCGACGAAGAAGGCCAGCGCAATGGTGGCCAGGATCAGCCCCATGCGCACATTGCTCTTCTTGCGGTCGTCGCTCGGCATGCTGGTCATCCCGTGCTCAGTGACCGGTGGCCACGGGCTCGTGGCGCTCGGGCATGACGCGGGCGTCGAGCACCTTGGTCGCGGTAGCGTCCAGGCGGGGCGGCGTCTCGAAGGTATGGAACGGGGCCGGCGACGGCACTTCCCACTCGAGGCCTTCGGCGCCCTTGCCATCAGGGTCGTTCCACGGACGCTGAGGCGCCGGCTCTCCCTTGCCGCGCATGCACGGCATGACGACAAACAAGAAGAAATACACCTGTGCCAGGCCGAAGGCGAAGCCGCCCAGCGAGGCCATCACGTTGAAGTCCGCGAACTGCATCGGGTAGTCGGCGTAGCGGCGGGGCATGCCGGCCAGGCCCAGGAAGTGCATCGGGAAGAAGGTGATGTTGAACGAGATCAGCGACCACCAGAAGTGGATCTTGCCGCGCGGCTCGCTGTACATCACCCCGGTCCACTTGGGCACCCAGTAGTAGAAGCCGGCGAACATGGCGAACAGCGAGCCGGCCACCAGCACGTAGTGGAAGTGGGCCACCACGTAATAGGTGTCCTGCAGCAGCAGGTCGATCGGGGCCATGGCCAGGATGAGGCCGGTGAAGCCGCCGATGGTGAACACGAAGATGAAGCCGATGGCGAACAGCATCGGTGTCTCGAGCGTCATCGAGCCCTGCCACATGGTGGCGATCCAGTTGAAGATCTTGACGGCCGTGGGCACCGCGATCAGCATCGTCGCGTACATGAAGAACAGCTGCCCGGTCACCGGCATGCCGGTGGTGAACATGTGGTGCGCCCAGACGATGAACGACAGGATGGCGATCGAGGAAGTGGCGTACACCATGGAGGCATAGCCGAACAGGCGCTTGCGGGCGAACGCGGGGACCACCTGGCTGACGATGCCGAAGGCCGGCAAGATCATGATGTAGACCTCGGGGTGGCCGAAGAACCAGAAGATGTGCTGATACATCACCGGGTCGCCGCCGCCGGCGGGATTGAAGAAGGTCGTGCCGAAGTGGCGGTCGGTCAGCGTCATGGTGATGGCGCCCGCAAGCACCGGCATCACGGCGATCAGCAGGTAGGCGGTGATCAGCCAGGTCCAGCAGAACATCGGCATCTTCATCAGCGACATGCCGGGTGCGCGCATGTTCAGGATGGTGACGATGATGTTGATCGAGCCCATGATGGAGGAGGCGCCCAGGATGTGCATCGCGAAGATGCTGGTATCCATCGACGGGCCCATCTGCAGCGTCAGGGGCGCGTACAGCGTCCAGCCGGCGGCCGGTGCGCCGCCCGGCATGAAGAAAGAGCCCACCAGCATCAGTCCGGCGGGGATCAGCAGCCAGAAGCTGAAGTTGTTCATGCGGGCGAAGGCCATGTCGGCCGCGCCGATCTGCAGCGGGATCATCCAGTTGGCGAAGCCGACGAAGGCCGGCATGATCGCGCCGAACACCATGATCAGGCCGTGCATGGTGGTCAGCTGGTTGAACAGCTCGGGGTTGACGACCTGCAGGCCCGGCTGGAACAGCTCCAGGCGGATCAGCATCGCCAGCGCGCCGCCGAACATCAGCATGAAGAACGAGAACAGCAGGTAGAGCGTGCCGATGTCCTTGTGGTTGGTGGCATAGACCCAGCGGCGCCAGCCCTGCGGATGGTCGTGATGGGGCTCGCCGTGGACATGGTCGCCCGCGTGGCCGTGGGGGTCGAGAACAGCACTCATCTTGTTTACCTCTGGAGCTTCTTACTTGCCGCGCTGCGCCAGCACCTCGGCCGGCTGCACGATCTGGCCGGTCTTGTTGGACCAGTTGTTCTTGGTGTAGC
Organism: Ramlibacter sp.; assembly: GCA_036675435.1. GTDB lineage: Bacteria > Pseudomonadota > Gammaproteobacteria > Burkholderiales > Burkholderiaceae_C > Ramlibacter. The sequence goes on from JAKFEZ010000178.1 coordinate 3,120, forward strand.
TGATGACCGCCGCAATGTCGGTGTCGGAAAGCTGTTTCCAGGCCGGCATGGCGCCCTGCCCGTTGAGCACGATGTGGATTTCCTTGGCCTTGTCGGCGTCCAGGACGATCGGTGAGCCGTCCAGCGGCTTGATGGGGCCCGCGCCCTTGCCGTTGGCCTGGTGGCAGGCGGCGCAGTTGGCGGCGTAGACCTTCTCGCCGCGCTGGTTGATTTCAGCCAGCGTCCAGACCTTCGCCGGATCGTCCTGCTTGGCGGCCAGCTTTTTCTTCTCGCCATCGACCCAGGCCGTGTACTGCTCGGCCGTCACCACCTTGACGTGGATGGGCATGTACGCGTGCTCCTTGCCGCACAGCTCGTAGCACTGGCCGTAGAAGTCGCCGGTCTTCTCGCTGCGGAACCACGTGTCGCGCACGAAGCCGGGAATCGCATCCTGCTTGATGCCGAAGGCGGGGACGCCCCACGCGTGGATCACGTCGTTGGCCGTGGTGATGATGCGAACTTTCTTGTTGACCGGCACCACCAGCGGGTTGTCGACCTTGAGCAGGTAGTCGTCGGGCACGTCGCCCTTGGCGCCGTCGTTGGAGATCTCGCGATGGGTGCTGTCCAGGGTGGACAGGAAGGAGACGCCCTCGCCTTCGCCGTTCAGGTAGTCGTAGCCCCACTTCCACTGGTAGCCGGTGGCCTTGATCGTCAGGTCGGCGTTGCTGGTGTCCTTGGAGGCGACCAGCACCTTGGTGGCCGGCAGCGCCATGCCGATCACGATGAGGAAGGGGATGATGGTCCAGATCACCTCGACGGTGACGGACTCGTGGAAATTGGCGGGCTTGTGCCCGCGCGACCTGCGGTGCTTCCAGATCGAATAGAACATCACGCTGAACACCGCGAGGAAGATCACGATGCAGGTGATGAGCATGAACCAGTGCAACCAGGCAACTTCGACGGCGATGCGGGTGGCCGCCGTGTGCAGATTGAGCTGGCGAACGGCCGGGCCGCCGGGAAGGTCGTTGGCCGCGTGAGCCGCCGGGCCGATTGCGCCCACTGCGAGCAGCAGCGAAGCCAACTTGTTGGAAATGCTCTTCATGGTTTTTACTAGCTATAGCCTTAAATCAAACCTGTCCCGCCGCCGCCCGCGCCCGGGCTGGCCAGCCTTCACGCCTCGCGCAGTGCCCTTCTGATCTCCCGCGCCAGCACCGGCCTCAGTTCGGGCCGCACGAAGCGCCCCACGCTGACCCTGCGGCCCTGGCCCGACAGCTCGATCAGCGAGCGATCACCGGAGGCCGGCTCGACACGCACCCAATCGCGCCTGAACTCTGCCCGCTCCCGATGGCCTGCGTTTTCCAGTTCGACCACCAGTTGCCGGCCATTCAGCGAGATCTTTTCGCCGTCGCCTGCATGCCGCGCATACGCCAGGAAGGCGACACCGACGCCCGCAAGTTCCAACCCGGCAAACGGAAGCACCAGCACCGCTCCCTGAAGCCAGAAAATAGTCCCAACCCCCAGCGACACGGCGCACAGCGAGGCGTACAACCACCCCAGCTGGGCGGGCGTGACCGAGCAATTGCGCTTCAGGAACCAGTGGATGTCCTGGCCCTGGACGGTGGCGAAACGAAATACCGGGTTCGACACGAGTGACGCTCACAAATCAACCCGGCATTGTAGCGCGGGTTCACCCTGGGGCTGCCTGCGCCGAGGGCCGCAGCGCATGCGCCGGCCGCTAGCGCGGGCGCTTGTCGGCCTGCAGCAAGGCCCGCATGTCCTTCAGCGAGATTGCGCTGTGGTCGCTGACCCGCAGCCGCGGCGCGGGCTTGAAGGCGTGGCCGTAGATGATCTCGAAGGTGAGCGCCAGCCGGCCCTCTTGCGCGCGCAGCGACCCGGCCAGCTGCTGCTCGAGCCGCTCGCGCCAACGGCGGCCCCGCAGGGCCGGGAACCGCGCGGGATGCAGGTTGGCCCCCAGCTCCCGCAGCTCCTCCAGCAGGCGCTGCGGGCTTTCCCATGTCAGGACGATGCGCTCCATGTCCATCACCGGCTCGGCAAAGCCGGCATGCACCAGCATGTCGCCCCAGTCGTGCATGTCGGTGAAGTCATGCGCGGGCGGCGGCCAGCCGAGCCCCGCGTACATGGCACGCAGCTCGCGCAAGGTGTCCGGGCCCAGGCAGGAAAACATCAGGAATCCATCGGTTGCCAGCGCCCGGTGCCATTGGGCGATCAGAGACTGCGGATGCGCGGACATGTGCAGGGCCATATTGGCCCACAGCATCTGCGCGCCGCCCTCCGGCACGGCTTCATGGTGCACACCCGCGCCGGCCCAGCGTCGCCACCAGGGCCGGCCGATGCGCTCGCGCGCCACCGATGCGCGCTGCGGGCTGGACTCGGCGACGAAGCACTCGGCCTGCGGATAGCGGCGCTCCAGCAGAGCGTGCGCCTGCAGCCCGCCGCGCACCGGCTCCCAGTGGCCCCAGGCCTTGGGCTCCAGCCGGATCCACTGCAGCCGCTCCTCCATGCGGCGCGCCACCTCCTCGTGCAGCCAGGGCGATCGGGCGGGCGCGACGCTGTCCCAGTGCTGCGCGGCAACGGGGTCGATGGTGGGCGGGCGGTCGTCGGCCATGGCAATACTTCGAACGAGTATATTGACCCGATGCTGCGCCAGTTGATCGAAGGGCTTGCCGCCGCCGTGCCCGGCCAGTGCTCGGTCTGCCGCGCCTGGCCGGCGCAGCCGGTGTGCGAATCCTGCGTCGGCCGCTTCGCCCAACCCGTGGCGCGCTGCAGCCGTTGCGCGCTGCCCCTGGCGCAGGCGCGGGCGGGCCGGGAATGCGGCCGCTGCCAGCGCGATCCGGGCCTCCTGGACGCCTGCCACGCGGCCGTTTCGTACGACTATCCCTGGTCGGGGCTGATCGCCCAGTACAAGTTCAACGGCCAGGCCGGCTGGGCGCGGGCGCTGGCCATGCTGATGCGCAGCGCGCCTTGGGTCGAACCGGCGCTGGAAGACGCCGATCTCGTGCTGCCGATGCCGCTGTCCCCCCAGCGCCTGGCCGAGCGCGGCTTCAACCAGGCCCTGCTGCTGGCCAGGGCCCTGGCCGCGCCGAAGACGGACGCCGGCCTGCTGCTGCGGGTGCGCCATACCGCGTCGCAGGCCGCGCTCGATCGCAAGGAGCGCCTGGGCAACGTGCAAGGGGCTTTCGCGGTCGATCCGCTGCGCGCCGGGCAGTTGCGGGGCAAGCGCGTCGTGCTGGTCGATGACGTGATGACCAGCGGCGCGTCGTTGCACAGTGCCGCCGATTGCCTGCGCCAGGCCGGGGCGGCGCGGATCACCGGCCTGGTGCTGGCGCGCACGGACGAGGCTTGATGCCCGCCGCACCACAATAGCGGGCCATGTTCCACATCGTCCTGGTCGAGCCCGAAATTCCGCCGAATACCGGCAACGTCATCCGCCTGGCGGCCAACACCGGGTGCACGCTGGACCTCGTCGAGCCGCTCGGCTTCTCGATGGAGGACCGGCTGCTGCGCCGCGCCGGGCTGGACTACCACGAGTATGCCCAGGTGCGCCGCCACACCAGTTGGTCTGCATTTGTCGCGGCGCTGCAGCCCCGCCCCGAGCGAATGTTCGCACTGACCACCCGCGGCGCTGGCCTGGTGCACGGCACTGCGCTGCAGCCGGGCGACTGGTTCGTGTTCGGCTCGGAGACGCGGGGCCTGCCGCCGGCATTGCGCGAATCGTTTGCGCCGGAGCGGCGGCTGCGGCTGCCCATGCGCGCCGGCCAGCGCAGCCTCAACCTGTCGAACGCCGTGGCGGTGACGGTGTTCGAGGCCTGGCGCCAGAACGGCTTCGACGCCGGACCCGCCGGACCCGCGTTGTAGGCTCTTTCAGGGATAGCGGCGGGTCAGTGATTCGGCGATGCACACCGGCTTGTCGCTGCCCTCGCGCTCCACGGTGACCAGCCAGGCCATCTGCATGCCGTCGTTTTCGATCTGCTCGCAGGCCAGCAGCTTCATGCGGCCGCGCAGCCGGCTGCCCACCGGCACCGGCGCGGTGAAGCGAACCTTGTTCAGCCCGTAGTTGACGCCCATGCGCGCATCGCGGACCTCCATCGAGGTTTCGAAAAACTTCGGCAGCAGCGACAGGGTGAGAAAGCCATGGGCGATCGGCGCGCCGAACGGGCCGGCCTTGGCCTTTTCCACGTCCACGTGAATCCACTGGTGATCGCCGGTTGCCTGGGCGAACAGGTCGATCTGCTCCTGGGTGACGGTAAGCCAGTCGCTCACGGCGACTTCCTGGCCCACCAGCGCGGGCAGCTCGGCGAGCTTGTGAAAGATTTTCATCCGCCCAATGTAACTAACTGCCGGCCGGCCTAGTTGTCCAGCCAGCGACAGATGCCATCCCACTGCTCCAGATCGCGTCCGACGCGCCCCGGCGCCACATCGAATACCGTCAAGCCGCGGGCGGCCAGGTGGATGTAGTTCTGGGTGTGGCGCAGGTAACCAAGCACAGGCAGCCCCAGGCTGTCGACGAATTCGTGCAGCTTGTCGGCGGCGATGGTGCGCGGGTCGACCCGCATGCCAACGATGCCCACCTGGACCCGGCTCGCCCTGCCGTGCTGGGCCATCTCGTCCAGGAAGGCGCGCGTGGCGAAGATGTCGAAGACGCTCGGCTGCAGCGGCACCAGCACCTTGTCGGCCAGCTGCAGCACTTCCTTGAACAGCTTGCCTCGCATGCCGGCCGGCGTGTCGAGCACCACATGGGTGGTTCCCTTCGGCGGCCTGGCGATGTTGCCTTCGTTCAAGTCCCAGGTGCTGATGGCCCGGGCCGGCGCGGGGCGCAAGCCCAGCCAGAGCCGCGACGACTGCTGGCGGTCGGCGTCTCCCAGCATTACCGAATGGCCCCTGCCGGCGTAATAGCCTGCTATGTTGGTGGCCATGGTGGACTTTCCGACTCCGCCTTTGGGATTGGCAACAACCACGACCGGCATGATGGACGCTCCTCTGGTTTTGGGCGGCCAGCGACGGCTGCTCCGCTTTGCGCTATGTTACCGGGATGGATGAGTTGACGACAGAAGGGCTTTCCAGCAGCGGCGTGCTGGTGCTGGCGGCTCACCCCCGTTGGCGCGATTCGCGCGTGAACAGCCGCCTGCTGGCAGCAGCGCGGCAGGCGCAGGCGCACGTGCGGGACCTCTACGCCAGCTACCCCGACTACGACATCGACGTGCCCGCCGAACAGGCGGCAGCCGCCTCGGCGCGCCTGCTCGTGCTGCTGCACCCGATCCAGTGGTACTCGATGCCCGCCCTTCTCAAACTTTGGCTGGACGAAGTGCTCACTTATGGCTGGGCCTATGGCCCGGGCGGCACGGCGCTGCAAGGCAAGGACTTGTGGCTGGTCGCCACGACGGGCGGCGCGGAGAGCTCGTACCACCCGCAAAGCTACAACCGCTACTTCTTCGACGCCTTCCTGCCGCCGTATGAGCAGACTGCGGTCCTGTGCGGAATGCGCTTCCTGCCGCCAATGGTGTTGCACGGCGCGCACCGGGCCAGCGAGGAGGCGGTGGCGCAGCATGTCGCCGTGTTCACGGACCGCCTGCGCAGCTATCCCCAGTGGCCCGAGCTGGCAGAACTCGGCCCTTGCCCGGCCTGCGAAGTCCCAACCGCCGACCGTCCCCCCGTATGGAACACGCACCGGGCTGGCTGAGCAGCAGCTTGATCTACCTGAGCGCGGCCGTGATCGCCGTGCCGCTGTCGCGCGCGCTCGGCCTGGGTTCCATCATCGGCTACCTGGCCGCCGGCATTGCCATCGGCCCCTGGGGCCTGGGCCTGGTGAGCAACGTCGAGGACATTCTGCACTTCGCCGAATTCGGCGTGGTGTTGATGCTGTTCCTGGTCGGCCTGGAGCTGGAGCCGCGGCGCCTCTGGAGCCTGCGCCGCCCCATCTTCGGCTGGGGCAGCGCGCAGGTGCTGGGTTGCGCGGCACTCCTTTGCGGCGCCGCGATGGCCGCCGGGCTGCCCTGGCGGATCAGCCTGGTCGCCGCGCTCGGGCTGGCCCTGTCATCCACCGCCATCGCCCTGCAGGTGATGGGCGAACGCCACCTGCTGCCTACCTCCAGCGGGCAAGCGGGCTTCTCCATCCTGCTGTTCCAGGACGTGGCGGCCATTCCGATCATCGCCCTGCTGCCGCTGCTGGCCGGCGTCGCTGAATCGAACGGCGCGGGCAGCCGCTGGCTGGACGCGGGCAAGACCATCGCGGTGATCGGCGCCGTCGTGCTGGGCGGGCGCCTGGTGCTGCGGCCCCTGCTGCGCTGGATAGCCAAGAGCCGCACGCCCGAGATCTTCACGGCCGCCTCCTTGCTGCTGGTGGTCGCCATCGCCGCGCTGATGCAGCGGATGGGCCTGTCGATGGCGCTCGGCGCGTTCCTGGCCGGCGTGCTGCTGGCGGAGAGCGAGTACCGGCGTGAACTGGAAACCGACATCGAGCCGTTCAAGGGCCTGCTGCTGGGCCTGTTCTTCATCGCGGTGGGCATGAGCATCGACTTCGGCGTGCTGATGCAGTCGCCCGGTCTCATGGCAACCATCGTGCTCGGCTTCCTGCTGCTGAAGGCGGTGGCCATCTATTGCGTCGCCTGGTCCATCGGCCTGCCGGCCCAGGAGCGGCCGGTGTTCACCCTGCTGTTGGCGCAGGGCGGGGAATTCGCCTTCGTCGTGTTCCAGGCGGCCGTCGGCGCGCGCGTGCTGCCGCCGGAGATCTCGTCACTGTTGATCGGTGCCGTGGCCGTGTCGATGCTGCTGGGCCCGCTTCTGCTGGTGGCGGTCGACAAGCTGCTGCTGCCGCGCTATGCGGCCCACGCCCGGAAGATGGACGAGATCAGCGAGCCGCAGCATGCGCCGATCATCATCGCGGGCTTCGGGCGTTACGGCCAGATGATCGGCCGGATGCTGGGCGCGCAGGGCATTGCAGCCACGGTGCTGGACCACGACGCCGACATGATCGAGGCGGCACGCTCCTTCGGCTACAAGGTGTTCTACGGCGACGCCACCCGCCTCGACCTGCTGCGGATCGCCGGCGCCGCAACGGCCAGGGTGCTGGTGGTCGCGGTCGACGACGTGGAGCAGTCGCTGCGCATCGTCGACCTGGCGCGCGCGCATTTCCCGCATCTCGAACTGGTGGCGCGTGCGCGCGACGTGGTCCACTGGAACGAACTGCGCGACCGCGGCGTCACCCGGGTCGAACGCGAGGTGTTTGAGTCCAGCCTGCGCAGCGCCCGCACTGTGATGGAGGTGCTGGGCTTTCCGCCGCACGAGGCGCGGTCCCACGCCATGCGCTTCCGGCGCCACAACCTGCAGCTGTTCGAGCAGATGTACCCGCACCACAAGGACCGGGCCAAGGTCATCGCCGTTACCAAGCAGGGGCGCCGGCAGCTCGAGGAGCAGATGGCGCAGGAGCGCGCCGGCCGCGACGCCCGGGACCGCCCGCACGACTGGAACGGTGAGGAACCCGGCCTGCCGCCAAATCCCTAGCCCGGTTAGGCAATTTGCTTAAGCCTGGCGGGGGAGCCGATGGTCTCATCGAGTCTCCTCACCACCCGCGAGAGAGGCCGTCATGGACCGCGCTCCCACCGATCTTCACACCGCCCTGGCACAGGCCGGTCATGCCCCCGCCAGCCTCGAGCAGGAACTGGCCCAGGCGCGCAGCGAACTGGCGCAGGCGCGCGAGCACGCTGCCACCAGCCTGGCCCGGCTGGACATCCGCGACCGTGAACTTGCGGCGATCAGGGGTTCGCACGAGCTGCTGGTGTCCACTCTGGACGCGGCCAATGACGGCATCCTCACGCTGCAGTATTCCGACAACTCGATGTACTACAACATCCGCTTCGTCGAGCTGTGGGGCATTCCGGAGGACGAACTCGCTGACCTGACCAACCAGTCCCTGGCCAACTACCAGGCCTCTCAGGTCAACGATCCACAGGACCTGCTGGCCCACATTCAGCAGCGCCGCCTCAACCCGGACGGCGAGGACCTGAGCGTGATCGAGCTCAAGGACGGGCGGGTGCTGGAGCGCCACGTCATTCCGCAGCGCATCCACGGCAAGTGCGTCGGCAGCGTCATCACCTTCCGCGATATCACGGAGCGGCTGCGCTACGAAGAAAAGATGATGTTCAATCACGGAGTCCTGGAGAACTCCGGACCGATGCTGTGGATCGACCGGGATACGCGGGTCGTGACGTACGCCAATCCCGCCGCCTGCCAGCACCTGGGCTACCCTGTCGAAGAGCTGCTCGGCCTGAGCGTCGCCGACTTCGACCCGTCCTATGGACCGGAACAGAACCGATACGTCACGGAACGCCTGGCCGGCGGGCAGTCGGCGGTGAGCCTGGCCAGCCATCATCGGCGCAAGGACGGCAGCGTGCGCGACGTTGACGTCACCATCTTCCTGACGGAGCAGGCGCAGCGGGCGGTCTACATCGTGACCGTGAAGGACACGACGGAGCAAAAGCGTGCCGAGCAGGAGCAAAAGCGCCAGCAAGCCACGCTGGAATGCCTGATCAACTCCATCTCGGACCTGATCTTCTACAAGGACAGCCAAGGCCGTTACCTGGGGTGCAACACGGCGTATGCGGCGCTGGTCGGCAGGCCGGTCGAGGAGGTGCGCGGGCTGACTTGCGACGAGCTGTTCCCGGCCGACGTGGCCGCAGCCATGCGGGCGCGGGACAGCGAGACGCTGGGGTTGTTGCGTGAGCAGTCGTCCGAGTACTGGGTCACCACGCCGGACGGACAACGCATCCTCTACGACACAGTGGTCTCGCCGCTGTGGGACGAGGCCGGCCAGCCGCAAGGCCTGCTGGGCGTCGGACGCAACATCACCGGACGCCGCAAGGCCGAGGAAGAGGTGCGGCGCGCCAAGGAGATCGCCGAGGAGGCCACCCGCATGAAGTCGGACTTTTTGGCGAACATGAGCCACGAGATCCGCACCCCGATGAACGCGATCATCGGCTTGTCGCACCTGGTGCTCAAGACCGACCTGACGGCCCGCCAGCGCGATTACATTGCCAAGGTGCAGACCTCCGGCCAGCATCTGCTCGGTGTGATCAACGACATCCTGGATTTCTCCAAGGTCGAGGCCGGCAAGCTGGACCTGGAGAACACCGACTTCGAACTTGAAAAGCTGCTGGACAACACCGGCAGCCTGATCAGCGAGAAGAGCCACGCCAAGGGGCTGGAGCTGGTGTTCGAAGTGGCGCCCGATGTGCCGCCCAACCTGGTCGGCGATTCATTGCGGCTGGGCCAGATCCTGCTGAACTACGCCAACAACGCCGTGAAGTTCACCGAGAAGGGTGAAATCGTGATCTCGGTGCGCGCCAGCGAGATGACCGAAAAGGACGTGGTGCTGCACTTTCGCGTGCGGGACACCGGCATCGGCCTTACCGAGGAACAGATGGGCCGTTTGTTCCAGAGCTTTTCGCAGGCCGATACGTCCACGACGCGCCGGTTCGGCGGCACCGGCCTGGGCCTGGCCATCTCGAAGAAGCTCGCCGAGCTGATGGGCGGCGAGGTCGGCGTGGAGAGCGAGCACGGCAAGGGCAGCACCTTCTGGTTCAGCGCGCGGCTGGGCATCGGCTCGGCGGCGCGGCGCGAACTGCTGCCCAATCCGGACCTGCGTGGCCGCCGGGCGCTGGTGGTGGACGACAACGACCACGCCCGCGCCGTGATCATCGACATGCTCGAAGGCATGACCTTCCTGACCAGCGAAGCGTCGTCAGGCGCGGCAGCCGTGGACGAAGTCCGCCGCGCCGCCGAGGCCGGCAATCCGTACGACGTGGTCTACCTCGACTGGCGCATGCCCGGGATGGACGGCATGGAGACGGCCCGCTGCATCCGCGCGCTGGGCCTGTCCTCGACCCCCATGTTCCTCATGGTGACCGCGTACGGCCGCGAGGAAGTGCTCAAGGAAGCCGAGGACGTCGGCATTCAGAACGTGCTGGTCAAACCAGTGAACGCCTCCATCCTGTTCGACACCACGATGGGGGTGCTGGGCGGACGGCGCGCGGCGCCGGCGCCCGCGTCCGACCCGCAGCCGGGCGCCGCCGACCAGCGCCTGGCGCTGCTGCGCGGCGCTCGCATCCTGCTGGTGGAGGACAACGACATCAACCAGCAGGTCGCCCGCGAGCTGCTGGAAGACGCGGGCTTCGTGGTCGACGTAGCCGACCACGGCGGTGTCGCCCTGGAGCTGGTGCAAAAATCCTCCTACGACCTGGTCTTCATGGACATGCAGATGCCGGTGATGGACGGCGTCACGGCCACCCGCGAAATCCGCAAGCTGGAGCGCCTGGACCACATGCCGATCGTCGCGATGACGGCCAACGCCATGGAGCAGGACCGCCGCAAGTGCATGGACGCGGGTATGAACGATTTTCTCGTCAAGCCGATCGATCCGCAGGACATGTGGTCGATCCTGCTGCGCTGGATCAGGCCGCGCCGAGTCCCGGCGGCAACGGCGCTGGCTGCGCCGGCAGGTGCTGCAGCGGCGCCGATTCCCGCCGACGGGCTGCCGCACGGCATCGCCGGCCTCGACACCGCCCTGGGCCTGCGTCGCATGATGGGCAAGAAACCGCTCTACCTGGCCATGCTGCGCAGGTATGCGGCGGGCCAGGAGGGTGTGGTCGGCGAGATCCGCCAGGCACTGGCCGCCGGCGATCTGCCCACCGCCGAACGCCACGCCCATACGACCAAGGCGGTTTCGGGCAACGTCGGGGCGACGCTGGTGCAGGAGCGCGCCACGGCGCTGGAGTCGGCGCTGCGGGAGCGGCGCGACAGGACCCGCATCGAGCCGCTGCTGGAAGCCCTGGAGGCGCCGTTGGCCGAGCTTCTCGCGGCGCTTGGCGCGCACCTGGCGCTGGAGGCCGCACGCGGCTGAAGCCGCTGCCGCGGGCGGTGCGAATCACCTAGCGCGCAGTAAGCAATCCGCCTAAGCCGCCCCGCCGAGGCGATGTTCAGATGGCAACTGTCGCGCGACCCAGCGCTTCGATAAGAAGAGGTTTTTCATGAGTCCATCACAACGAACCGAGCCGCCAGCAGGCCAGCAGCTCACCCCGCAGGCCGCAGGACTCACGGACCTGGTCAACCGGCTGGCCCAGGAGTTGACGGAAGCCCGCCGGGCCTTGGCAACGGCTACCCAGAAACTCGGTACCACCAGCCGCACACTGGAGGGCCGCACGCAGGAGCTGACCGAAGCCCGCGCCGCGCTGGCGCTGCTGCTGGCCACGCTCGACTCGACCACCGATGGCATCCTGGCGATGGGCTACTTCGGCCGTGCCATGCACTACAACACCCGGTTCATCGAGATGTGGGGCATCCCGGCCGACAAGCTCGCGAACCTCAACGACGCAGCGCTCCTGGCCATGCAACTGGCCCAGGTCCGCGACCCCGCCCGCTTCCTCGCCCATGTGCAGGAGCGCAAGGCCCACCCCGACACCGAGCAGTTCACCATCGTGGAGATGACCGATGGGCGGATGCTCGAATGCCATGTGATGCCGCAGCGCGTGCGCGGCAAGCGCGTGGGCTCGGTCACCTCCTTTCGCGATGTGACGCAAACCGAGCGCCTGGGGCGGCTGATCTCGGCGCTGGAAGCGGAAATGCCACGCGAAGTGGCCGAAGCCAAGGCATCGACCTACTAGCCTGGGCCGGCCAGGAAGCCGTCCCACACCAGCTTGCAGCCGGTCAGGAACATGCCCGCATAGATCAAGCGGTAGAACAGCACGGGCCGGACCCGGTGCGCCAGCTTCACCCCCAACAGGACGCCCACCGGCGCCAGCGGCAGCAGCGCCAGCGAGGTGGCCATGTTGCGCGCATCGAGCAGACCGAGCCAGGCGTACGGCGCCCACTTGCTCAGGTTCACCACGAAGAAGAACGCCGCCATGGTGGCCGCGAAGGCGAGCGGCGGCAGCCGCATCGGAATCATGTAGGCATTGACCGGCGGCCCGCCCGCATGGGCCACGAAGCTGGTGAACCCGGACGTCACCGTCAGGAGCGCGCCCAGCCAGCGCGGCGGATGAGGGCTGTCGGGCTTGGGGGGGAATGCGAGGCGCTGCGCCAGGAACAGCAGCGTGAACACGCCGACGATGCCGGCCACCAGCCGCGAATCCAGCAGCCGGAACGAAAGGGTTCCGATCACCGTGCCCACCAGCCCCAGCGGCACCAGGAAGCGGATCAGCTTTCGGTCGAAGTGCTTGCGCAGCAGGGTGACGCCCATCACGTCCATCAGCAGCAGGATCGGCATCAGGATCGCGGCGGCCTGCGGCACCGTGACGGCCATGGCCATCAGCGGCACGGCCAGCGAGCCGAACCCGGCGCCAAAGCCGCTCTTGCTGATGCCCATCAACAGCACGGCGGGCACCGCGACGAGATAGAAATACGAATCCGTGATCAGCGGCAGGCTCATGCCGCACGGAATATACCCGCGAGCGCCGCCTCGCGGGGAACGCTCAGTCGGCCGTGGCGCCGGAGTCCTTCACCACCTTGGTCCATTTCACCGACTCTTTCTGGATGAAGTCGGCGAACTGCTCGGGCTTTTCTGCGTAGGGTTCGGCGCCCTGGCCGGCGATTTTCTTCTTAACCTCGGTATCGGCCAGCACCTTGGCTAGCGCCGTGTTGAGCTTGGCCAGCACCTCGGGCGGCGTGCCGGCCGGCGCGAACATGCCGAACCAGGAGGTGGCCTCATAGCCCGGGACGCCGGCCTCGGCGATGGTAGGCACGTTGGGCAGTTCCGGCGAGCGTCTGGCGGTGGTCACGGCGATGGCGCGCAGGCGGCCGGAGCGCACATGCTGGATGGCCGAAGGCATGTTGTCGAACATGATGGCGATCTGATTGCCGACCAGGTCCGTGACGGCCGGGGCGCTGCCCTTGTAGGGAACGTGCACCATGTCGATCTGGGTCATGGACTTGAACAGCTCGCCCGACAGATGGATGGAGCTGCCGGTGCCCGAAGAGCCGAAGTTCAGCTTGCCGGGATTGGCCTTGCCGTAGGCGATCAACTCCTTCACCGTCTTGAAAGGCTGGGCCGGGTTGGACACCAGCAGGTTGGGCACCATGGCCACGCGGGTCAGTGGCGCGAAATCCTTGTTCGGGTCGAACGGCATCTTCTTGTACAGCGCCGCGTTGATGGCGTGAGTGCCCACGGTGCCCATGAACAGGGTGTAGCCGTCGGCCGCGGCCTTGGCGGCCAGGGCACCGCCGATGTTGCCGCCCGCGCCGGCGCGGTTGTCGATCACCACCGGCTGGCCCAGCTCCTTGTTGAGCGCCTGGCCGACGATGCGGGCCAGGATGTCGGTGGTGCCGCCCGCCGAGAACGGGACGACGATGGTGATCGCCTTGTTCGGGTAGGTGGCCTGCGCCGCCGCGGGATCCGCGGCCAGCAGGCCGGCACCGGCAACGAGGACGCTGGAGGCGGCGCCGAGCGCCAGGGCACGGCGCTGGCGGTTGATGGGGACGGAGATAGAGCTCATGGATGAATTCCTTCAGTGGTTAAGAATCGAATGCGCCGCCGGCTCGGACAGCCGCCGGCCCGCCCCATGGCAGGGCCTGGACCCCTCGAGGGGCAGCGAACATGAAATGTGAACGCGGGTTAGACCGGCGCCACACCCAAGGTGGTGCCGCCGCAGACGTAGAGCACCTGGCCGGTGACGAAGCCGTTGTCGGGCGACAGGAAGAACAGCGCGGCCCGGGCCACATCGTCGGGCGTGCCGATGCGCTTGACCACGATGCTGTCGATGATGCGCTGCGTGCGCGGCGCCCCTTCGGGGTTGCTGTTGCGAAACAGCTCGGTCGCGATGGGCCCCGGCGCCACCGCGTTCACGGTGATGCCATCGGCGCCCAGTTCCATCGCCAGCGTGCGCGTCATGCCGACCAGGCCGGCTTTGGTTGCCGAGTAGACGATGCGCTCGGTCTTGCCCAGCGCGGCGCGCGAGGCGATGTTGACGATGCGGCCCTGGCCGCTCGCCCGCAGCGCCGGCAGTGCCGCCTGCGTCAGCAGCATCGCAGCGCGCAAGTGCAACGCGACGACATAGTCCAGGTCGGCGACGGTGGCCGTGTCGATGGTGCCCGGGCGCGTGGCCCCGGCGTTGTTGACCAGGGCCGTGATGGCGTACTGCCGCGTGATTTCCGCCGCCCGCTCACGGGTCTGGTCCTCGCGCGAGAGGTCGGCCTGGAACGATTGCAGCTGGGGATGGCTCCAGTCGGCCGGCAGCGTGTAGTCGAGATTGACGACGGTGCGGCCCTGGGCCAGCAGCCCTTCGCAAATAGCGCGACCGATGCCGGCGCTGCCGCCGGTGACCAGCGTAGCTTGTTGCTTGTTCATGTTGGAATCACTCTCCTGCGCGGCTTGACGCCGCGTCACATTCAATGTTCAGACGCGCTCGAGGATCACGGCGATGCCCTGGCCCACGCCGATGCACATGGTGCACAGCGCATAGCGGCCACCCGAGCGGTGCAACTGGTTGACGGCGGTGGTCGCCAGCCGCGCCCCCGAGGCGCCCAGCGGGTGACCCAGTGCGATGGCGCCGCCGTTGGGGTTGACGCGGGCGTCGTCGTCCTGCAGCCCCAGCATGCGCAGCACGGCCAGGCCCTGCGCGGCGAATGCTTCGTTCAGCTCGATCACGTCCAGTTGTTCGAGCTTGAGACCGGTCAGGGCCAGTACCTTCTCGGTGGCCGGCGCCGGGCCGATCCCCATCACGCGCGGCGCCACCCCGGCCGTCGCCATGCCGACCACACGGGCCCTGGGCGTCAGGCCGTTGCGGGCGGCGGTGGCCTCGTCGGCCAGCAGCAAGGCGCAGGCGCCATCGTTGACGCCGCTGGCGTTGCCGGCAGTCACGGTGCCGTCGGGGCGGACCACCCCCTTGAGCCGGGCCAGCGCTTCCATGGAGGTCTCGCGCGGATGTTCGTCGCGGCTGACGACGATGGCGTCGCCCTTCTTCTGCGGCACGGTCACCGGCGTGATCTCGGCGTCGAAGAAACCGGATTTCTGCGCTGCCACGGCCTTGAGTTGCGAGGCCAGGGCCATGCGGTCCTGGGCTTCCCGCTCGATCTTGTAGTCGGTCGCCACGTTCTCGGCAGTCTCGGGCATGGCGTCGACGCCGTACTGTTCCTTCATCAGCTTGTTGACGAAGCGCCAGCCGATGGTGGTGTCGTAGATCGCGTTGCTGCGCGAGAACGCGCTTTCGGCCTTCGGCATCACGAACGGGGCCCGGCTCATGCTCTCGACGCCGCCGGCGATCATCAGCGTGGCTTCGCCCGACTTGATCGCGCGCGCCGCGCTGCCAACGGCATCCAGGCCGGAGCCGCACAGGCGATTGATGGTGGCTCCCGATACTGCCGCCGGCATCCCTGCGAGCAGGGATGCCATGCGGGCAACGTTGCGGTTGTCCTCGCCGGCCTGGTTGGCGCAGCCGTAAATCACGTCGGTAACGGCTTCCCAATCGACTTCGGGATTGCGCGCCATCAATGCCTTGAGCGGAATAGCGCCAAGGTCGTCGGTCCGCACGCTGGACAGGGCGCCGCCGTAGCGGCCGAAAGGCGTGCGGATAGCGTCGCAGATAAAGGCTTGTCGGCTCATGGTGGTCTCCGGTTCAGGGGGCGATCGGCAAGCCGATCAGTTTTTCGAGTTCGGCGCGGTCGAGGCCTTCGACCGTGTCGATCAGCTTGAGTCCTTGAGGCGTGCATTCCAGCGTGGCCAGGTCGCTGTAGATGCGCTTGACGCAGGCGATGCCGGTGAGCGGATAGGTGCAGCGCGCCACCACCTTGCTCTCGCCCGTCTTGCTGAGCAGGTCCATCATCACCCAGGTCTGCTTGGCGCCGATCGCCAGGTCCATGGCGCCGCCCACCGCGGGGATGGCGCCGGCTTCGCCGGTGCTCCAGTTCGCCAGATCGCCGCTGGCGGAAACCTGGAAGGCCCCGAGCACGCAGATGTCCAGGTGGCCGCCGCGCATCAT
>JAKFEZ010000147.1:0-3691 GCA_036675435.1 Ramlibacter sp.
GCCATCCACCTCGACCGGGTCTATGAAACCGACATGGCCGAAGGCCTGAAGGTCATGGCGCTGGAAGGCCACGGCGTCGCGTTCCTGCCCTACAGCGCGGTGAAGAAGGAACTGCGCGCGCGCAAGCTGGTGCCGGCCACGCCTGCCGGCATGGCGCTGGAAATGGCGATGGACATCCGCGCCTACCGTGAGAAGCCGTCCGCGCGCGAGGCGCCCAAGCGAACCGTGCAGGCCCTCTGGGCTTATCTGGCCGGGCAGGCCACGGACGAACCGGCGCCGGTGCGGGCCGTTGCGGTCAAGTCATAGTTTTTTCGCATAACGCTGGCGCGCAAACGGCATTGGCGGCCCAATGGGGCCGCCGCTACATTTCGACGCCACTTTCCCACCCACCATGCCCAGCAACGACCACCGCATCGAGCGCGACTTCCTCGGCGAGAAACAGATCCCCGCGCACGCATGGTGGGGCGTGCACACGGCCAGGGCGGTGGAGAACTTCGCGATTTCGGGCACGCCGATCTCGGCCATGCCCGAGCTGGTGCGTGCCTTCGGCTTCGTCAAGAAGGCCGCCGCCCGCACCAACCTGGAGCTGGGCGTGCTGGACGAGGCCCGCGCCTACGCGATCATGGCCGCCTGCGAGGAACTGATCGCCGGCCAGTACCACGACCAGTTCGTGGTCGACGTGATCCAGGGCGGCGCCGGCACCTCGACCAACATGAACGCCAACGAGGTGATCGCCAACCTGGCGCTGCAGCACATGGGCTTC
Source organism: Ramlibacter sp. (assembly GCA_036675435.1). GTDB lineage: Bacteria > Pseudomonadota > Gammaproteobacteria > Burkholderiales > Burkholderiaceae_C > Ramlibacter. The sequence goes on from JAKFEZ010000147.1 coordinate 764, forward strand.
GAGAAGGGCCGCTACGACGTGCTGCACCCCAACGACCACGTCAACGCGTCGCAGAGCACCAACGACGTGTACCCGACGGCGGTGCGCGTGGCCCTCTGGTTCGGCATCGACCGCCTGCTCGATTCGATGGCCTTCCTGCGCGCCGGCTTCGAGGCCAAGGCGCAGGAATTCAAGGACGTCCTCAAGATCGGCCGCACCCAGCTGCAGGATGCGGTGCCGATGACGCTGGGGCAGGAGTTCTCCACTTACGCGGTGATGATGGAGGAGGACGAGGCGCGGCTGCGCGAGGCGCGCGCCCTGATCCAGGAAGTGAACCTGGGCGCCACCGCCATCGGCACCGGCATCAACTCGCCCGCGGGTTATGCCGAGCTGGCCTGCCGGCACCTGGCCGAGGTCAGCGGCGTGCCGGTGATCAAGTCGCCCAACCTGGTCGAAGCCACGCAGGATACCGGCGCGTTCGTGCAGCTGTCGGGCGTGCTCAAGCGGGTGGCGACCAAGCTGTCCAAGACCTGCAACGACCTGCGCCTGCTGTCCAGCGGGCCGCAGGCCGGCTTCGGCGACATCAAGCTGCCGGCGCGGCAGGCCGGCTCGTCCATCATGCCGGGCAAGGTCAACCCGGTGATCCCGGAAGTGATGAACCAGGTCGCCTACGAAGTGATCGGCAACGACATCACCGTGACGATGGCGTCGGAGGCGGGGCAGCTGCAGCTCAATGCCTTCGAGCCGATCATGGGCTGGAGCCTGTACAAGAGCATCCAGCACCTGTCCAACGCCTGCCTCACGCTGCAGGCGCATTGCGTGTCCGGCATCGAGGCCAACCACGACCTGCTGGCGCGCCGGGTGCGCGAGTCGGTGACGCTGGTGACGGCGCTCAACCCGATCATCGGCTACGAGAAGGCGGCGCTGATCGCCAAGACGGCGATCGCCACCGGCGCGCCGATCGACGAAGTCGCCGAATCGCTGGGCATCCTGACCCGCGAACAGATGGAAGCCCTGCTCGTTCCCGAAAAGCTGACCCAGCCGATGCGGCTGGAAGCTGCGGGCGGCAAGGCGCCATGACGGGTGGGATTCGGGTATTCCCGCAACGCCGAGTCCCTAGAATTTCGTTGTCAGTTCACCCTATCAATCCCCTTGAGGAGATCTCCATGAAGAAGGTTCTGCTGCTCGCCACGCTGGCTGCCGCCGCTGCCACCGCCACGGGCACCGCGTTCGCGCAGGCCACCGACACCATCGCCAAGGCCAAGTCCACCGGCTCCGTCACCATGGGCGTGCGGGAGTCGTCGGGCGCCCTGTCGTACACGCTGGGCGATGGCAAGTACGCCGGCTTCCACGTCGAGATCTGCCAGCGCATCCTGGCCGAGCTGGAAAAGCAGGCCGGCAAGAAGCTGGACGTCAAGTACCAGCCGGTCACCTCGCAGAACCGCATCCCGCTGGTGCAGAACGGCACCGTGGACATCGAGTGCGGCTCTACCACCAACAACGCCGCCCGCGCCAAGGACGTCGGTTTCCTGAACACCACCTACGTCGAGGAAGTGCGCATCGCCGTCAAGGCCAACTCCGGCATCAAGGGCATCGCGGACCTGAAGGGCAAGACGATCGCCACCACCACCGGCACCACGTCCGTGCAGCACCTGCGCAAGCACGAGCGGGCCAACGGCGTCGACTTCAAGGAAGTCTTCGGCAAGGACCACGCCGACAGCTTCCTGCTGATGGAATCGGGCCGCGCCGACGCCTTCGTGATGGACGGCTCCATCCTGGCCGGCAACATCGCCAACTCCAAGAGTCCCAACGACTTCCGCATCGTCGGCGAAGTGCTCAACGTCGAGCCGATCGCCATCATGGTCCGCAAGGACGACGCCGGCCTCAAGAAGCTGGGCAACGACGTCATCGCCGGCCTGGTCAAGAGCGGCGAGATGAACAAGCTGTGGGACAAGTGGTTCCTGCAGCCCATTCCGCCCAAGAACGTGAAGGTCGGCCTGGCCCTGTCCGAGAGCACCAAGGACGCCTGGGCGCACCCGAACGACAAGCCGATGGAAGACTACGCGAAGAAGTAAGCTGCGGCTGACGCCCGAGACCCCTGTCCGATGGCTTCGGCAGGGGTCTTGTTTTTGGAGGGGCGCCACGCGGCGGATGCGTCGGGGCGCAAGAGGATGAAGAGGAGAGGCGCATGGCCTGGAACTGGCAGGTCTTCTGCAAGGAGACCACCACCGGAGAGACCGTTACCGGCTGCTTCGGACGCGGCGGCGACGAGACGTACCTGAACTGGATCGTGTCGGCCTGGGGCTGGACGCTCACGGTGTCGCTGTTCGCGCTGCTGGTGGCGCTGCTCACCGGCCTGGCGATCGGCACCATCCGCACCCTGCCCGACAAGCCCTGGCTGGTGCGCTTCGGCAATGCCTGGGTCGAGCTGTTCCGCAACATCCCGCTGCTGGTGCAGATCTTCCTGTGGTACTTCGTCATCCCGGGCATCTTCCCGACGCTCAAGGACGTGCCCTCCATCGTGCTGGTGATCATGGCGCTGGGCCTGTTCACCTCGGCCCGCATTGCCGAGCAGGTGCGCGCCGGCATCCAGGCCTTGCCGCGCGGCCAGCGCTACGCCGGCCTGGCGCTGGGACTGAGCACCCTGCAGACCTACCGCTACGTGCTGCTGCCCATGGCGCTGCGCATCATCATCCCGCCGATGACCAGCGAGTCCATGAACATCCTGAAGAACTCCTCGGTCGCCTTCGCGGTGTCGATCACCGAGCTGACCTTCTTCGCCATGCAGTCGGGCGAGGAGACCGCCGCCCCGGTCGAGATGTACCTGGCCGTCACGGTGCTGTACGCGTTCTCGGCGCTGGTCATCAACCGCATCATGGCCTTCATCGAAGCCAGGTCGCGGGTGCCGGGCTTCGTTGCGGCGGGCGGCATGGCGGGGGGCCACTAGAT
>JAKFEZ010000104.1:0-3675 GCA_036675435.1 Ramlibacter sp.
CGAACTGATGCATGATCATGTGGTCGCTGCGGCTTTCCCACAGCGGCTCGATCACCTTCTCGCGCCATTGCAGCGAGCGGTTGGATGCCGTCACCGAGCCGCTGGTCTCGAACTGCGTGGCCGCCGGCAGCAGGTACACCGCACGGTTCGGGTTCAGGTCTTCAGGCTTCCCAGGCATGGCTGCCATGGCGGCAGTGGCCGAGGGGTACGGGTCGACCACTACGAGAAGGTCGAGCTTGTCCATGGCCCGCTTCATCTCCAGCCCGCGCGATTGCGAGTTGGGCGAGTGACCCCAGTAAACCACGCCGCGCAGGTTCGGGCCCTGATCGATCAGCTCGTTCTTCTCCATCACGCCGTCGATCCAGCGCGAGACGGTGATGCCGGGCTTGGACATCATTCCGGCGTCGAACTGCTTCTTGATCCACTCGTAGTCCACGTCCCAGGCCTTGGCGAAGTGGCGCCAGGAGCCTTCGGAGATGCCGTAATAGCCCGGCAGCGAGTCGGGGTTGGCGCCGATGTCGGTGGCGCCCTGCACGTTGTCGTGGCCGCGGAAGATGTTGGCGCCGCCGCCGGAAACACCGACGTTGCCCAGCGCCAGCTGCACGATGCACGAGGCCCGCACCATCGCATTGCCGATCGAGTGCTGGGTCTGGCCCATGCACCACACCAGCGTCGAAGGCCGGTTCATGGCCATCATTTCGGCGGCCTTGTAGAGCTCAGCTTCCGTTACGCCGCAAGCTTCCTCGACCTTGTCGGGCGTCCACTTGGCCAGCACGTCCTTCTTGATGTCCTCCATGCCGTAGACGCGGTCGTTGATGTACCTCTTGTCTTCCCAGCCGTTCTTGAAGATGTGGTACAGCAGGCCGAACAGGACCGGGATGTCGGTGCCCGAGCGGAAGCGGATGTACTGATCCGCCTTGGCCGCCGTGCGCGTGAAGCGCGGGTCGCACACGATCATCTTGGTGCCGTTCTCCTTGGCATGCAGCATGTGCAGCATGGAGACCGCGTGAGCCTCGGCGGCGTTTGAGCCGATGTACAACGCGCACTTGCTGTTCTGCATGTCGTTGAACGAATTGGTCATGGCGCCGTAGCCCCATGTGTTCGCGACGCCGGCCACCGTGGTGGCGTGGCAGATGCGGGCCTGGTGGTCGCAGTTGTTGCTGCCCCACAGGCTGACGAACTTGCGCATCAGGTACGACTGCTCGTTGCTGTGCTTGGACGAGCCGATCCAGTACATCGCATCGGGGCCGCTCGCCTTTTTCAGCTCCAGCATCCGGGCGCTGATCTCGTTGAGAGCCGTGTCCCAGCTGATGCGCTCGTACTTGCCGTTCACCAGCTTCATCGGGTAGCGCAGGCGGAACTCGCCGTGGCCGTGCTCGCGAATCGCCGCGCCCTTGGCGCAGTGCGCCCCCAGGTTGATCGGCGAGTCGAACACCGGCTCCTGGCGCACCCACACGCCGTTCTCCACCACGGCGTCGATCGCGCAGCCGACGGCGCAATGGGTGCAGACCGTGCGCTTGACTTCGATCTTGCCCTGGCCGATGACAGAGCTCTTGTCATCCGCTGCCCTGGCCTTCTTCACCAGGGTGAGCTGGCTGGCGGCTATGCCGACGCCGACGCCCAGTCCGGATCGCCGCAGGAAGGCCCGCCGGTCCATCGTAGGCGGCGCATTCGACAGTCCGCGCTGCAGGCTGCGAACGAAGGGCGTGTGCGCGCCGGCATGGCGGGCGCCGGTTTTTCTGGTCAACAACATGGGGCTCTCCTCACGAAGGAGTTAGACGAGGGTGGTGCGGTAATAGTGCTTGACGTGTTCCGACAGGTGGTAGCCGCCACCCTTGGCCGGTGGCTCTTTGACCTGTGGCTCGTCGCCCGGCGTCAAGACGCCGACGGGCATCACGCTGGCTGCGGCTGCGATCGCCCCGACGGTGCCGGCGCCTGCGAACAGGGTCCGGCGAGAAATCGTCTTGGGGGGTTGGCTCTTGGCTGTCATCTGCTGATCTCCGGAAAAAAAGTGATCTCAACGACGGGATGCAAGCGCAATTTAGGACGCCTCGACTGAACACGCAAACGGGTGCTTCAAGCGAAATTCGTCAGCAGGTTCCATGCCATCGCCTTTCCTTTCAAGGCCCCAGAGGAGAACGTGCGGTGCGGTGCGGCGCCGGGCGCCGCATTCGCGACAAGTTGTCGCACTCAGGCAGACAAGTTGTCGCGACACTGTGCGCTGCGTGCGGCGATGCAGCAACCCGATGCCTGCGCTGCGGCAATGCGACTACTAGAATCGCGTCATTCCCTGTGCCCACGCCGTGACTTCCGCACCCGTTCCCCCCCTTGACCCGCCGGCCGACGGCTGGCCGTTCTGGTCGATCCTGATCGTGGACGACGAGCCGGGCATGCGCCACTTCCTGGTCAAGACACTGGCGCCGCGCTGCCAGTCGGTGGCCCAGGCCGGCAGCGCCGAAGAAGGGGCCGAACTGTTGCAGGGCACGCACGTGGACCTGATCATTCTGGACATCTCGCTGCCAGGCAAAAGCGGCGTGGCCTGGCTGAAGGAGCTGCGCGAGCAAGGCTACTCGGGCGAGGTCATTCTGATCACGGCTTTCGCCAATCTCGAGACGGCGATAGAGGCCCTGCGCGCGGGCGCGTCGGATTTCATCCTCAAGCCGTTCCGGGTCCCGCAGATCCTGAACGCCGTCAAGCAATGCTATGAACGCTCGCGGCTGGCGCGCGAGAACTACGTCCTTCGCCGCAGCCTGCCGGCCGACACCACGCAGCGCGGCGGCCTGCTGGGGCGCTCACCCGAGATGGAGCAGCTTGCGCAATCACTGCGGCGCATCGCGGCGGTGAACAGCACGGTCTTGCTGCAGGGCGAGTCGGGCACGGGCAAGGAGCTGGTGGCGCGTGCCCTGCATGCGATGAGCGCTCGGGCGTCGGGCCCCTTTGTGCCGGTGAACTGCGCGTCGATGTCGCCCGAGCTGATCGAAAGCGAGCTGTTCGGGCATGCCAAGGGCGCGTTCACGGGCGCCACCAAGGCACGCGATGGCCTCTTCTACTACGCGCAGGGCGGCACATTGTTCCTCGACGAAGTGGCCGAGCTGCCGCTGCCGCTGCAGGCGACCTTGCTGCGGGCGCTGCAGGATCTGAAGATCCGCCCGGTGGGCAGCCAACAGGAGCTGCCCGTGAATGTGCGCATCGTCGCCGCGACCAATCGTTCCCTGCCCGAGGAGGTGGCCGCCGGCCGTTTTCGCAGCGACCTCTACTACCGCCTGCAGGTGGTCGACCTCACCTTGCCGCCGCTGCGCGCGCACAAGCAGGACATCCCGGAGCTGGTGGCGCATTTCATGGCGCAGCTGGCGCCCTCGCTGGGCGTGAGTCCGCTCGCCATCAGCGACGACGAACTCGCGTACCTGATGCAGTACGACTGGCCGGGCAACGTGCGCGAGTTGCGCAACCTGATCGAACGGTCGCTGATCCTGGGCGAGCTCAATGTGTCGGCCCTCTATGCCAAGCCCGCGCCGGCCGCTCGTGCCGCCGCCGCCGGCACCACCCACCTGCAGACGCTGGAAAAGCAGCACATCCTCGCGGTGCTCGACTCGGTGCAAGGCGACAAGACCCGGGCCGCGCAACTGCTGGGAGTTTCTCGCCGCACGCTGGAACGCCGGGTTGCTGAATGGTCCG
>JAKFEZ010000043.1:0-18842 GCA_036675435.1 Ramlibacter sp.
AAACGACGGGAATTCCGGCCTCGGCCTCTACCTGTGCGATCACTGGCAGCGAGGGCATCTGCACGCAGGCGGACAGCACGATGGCGTCGACGCCCTTGCGGTTTAGGCGCTTGTAGATCTCCAGCAGCCGCTGCGGATCGTGGCGACCCACCTCCAGGTTGTCCGCAATCTCCAGTGCCACATGGTCCTGCACCTCGAAACCCTCTGCTGCCAGGTAGTCGACCACCAGCTGGGTCAGCGGCTTGAGGTATGGGCAGACCACCACGATGCGCTTCGCGCCCAGCGCATGCAAGCCCTCTACCAGCGCGCCGGCGCTGGTGACCACCGGTGCCTCGGCGCCATTGTCCAGCGTGCGCTGGTGCAGCCGCTGCTCGGATTGGCGGTGGTAGCCCAGGCCCATGCTCATGATGGCCACCAGACAGGCGTAGCCCAGCACGTCGACGCGCGCATCGCTCAGCTCGAGCGCGCAGCGGTCGCTATCGCGGTCCATCGCCTCCAGCTCTTCCTTCACCACCTTCTTCATGCGCATACGGCTGGAATGGAAGGTGAAGCGCTCTGGCCGGATGCCTTGGCGGGCCAGCAGCATGGCCGGGATCTCGGTCTCCATCGTGGTGTTGGACGACGGCACGATCTGGCCTATGCGAAATGATGTCTGTGAAGTCATGTGCGTGCTCCGTTGGCGCTGCGGGGGTCGGTCTCGGCCTCGGCGAGCAGGTCGGGCAAACTCGCCGGGGGCTCCATGAAATTCGCCGCCTGCAGTCCGCGGCGGTCCACGCGCAGATCGAAGATGTCGAAACGGTTGTAGTTGCCGGTGATGTCGTGCATCTGGCGCGGCTGGATGCAGCGGGACAAGTCGACGTCGGCATAAACGATGCCTTCGTCGTCGATCAGGGGCGTGCCCACGACTCGGCCGTCGGGACCGATCACCCCGGAAAAGGCACTGTTCTTGCGAGCCAGCAGCGCGCCCGCTCCCGGAAAGGCCTTCTCCATCTGTTTCACGATCTCGGGCGAAATCGTCGAGCACGACACCACGGTGTACACCTTGCCCTCGAACGAATGCGCCATGGCGCGCAGCTTGATGGCCTCGGCCATGTCGTAGTCGGGCGGCGCGACCGGCAGGGAGATGTAGCTGGCCAGGTGCACCAGTTCGCCCTGGGCCAGCAGCGAAAAGCGCGCCAGCGTGTTGGTGTTTTCGCCGCAGGCGAGCATGCCGACCGGGCCCACCGCCGTCTGTTGCACGCGCAGGCCAGCACCGTCGCCGTTGGCCCAGGTCAGCTTCTCCGCCCAGGTTGGAACCAGCTTGCGGTGGCGATTAAGCAGCGTGCCGTCCGGTCCGATCAGCAGCATCGTGTTGTACAGCAGGCTCACGCTGCGCGCGGTTCGCTCGTTGATGCCGATGGCGACGTGCACGCCGCAGTCACGTGCAGCCTGCGCCAGCCGGGCGACCTGCGGGCCGGGCACTTCGACGGCGGCCTCGCACAGCTTCTGGAACCAGGGACTGGCAGCCACGGGCGTGCCGACCCAGCTCCAGTACGGATAGGCCGGCACGAATACCTCGGGGAACACGACCAGAGAGGCGCCCTGCCCGGCCGCCTCGCGGATCAAGGCACAGGCCTTGTCGATGGTGGCGTGGGTGTCCAGGAAAACCGGCGCTGCCTGTACGGCGGCGACCTTGAATTTGGGTAGATTCAACATGCTGTGCTCCGTTTCAAACCGCCACCACCGGGTGGCGGATTTCGCCTATCTTCTCCACTGCGGCCACGACCACATCACCGGGCCGGAGCCACTCCTGCGGGCTGCGGCCCGCCCCCACGCCTTCAGGAGTGCCGGTGGCAATGATGTCGCCAGGCTCCAGCGTGATGCCGGCGCTGATGTCGGCGATCAGGTGGTCGATCTTGAACAGCATGTGACGGGTGTTGGAGCGCTGCTTTTCCACGCCATTGACAGTGAGCCACAGGTCCAGGCATTGCGGGTCGGGAATCTCATCGGCCGTGACGATGCAGGGGCCAAACGGGCCGTAGCTGTCCATGCCCTTGGAGTAGATCCACTGGCCGGCGCGGCGGTTGTCGCGGGCGCTGACATCGATCATCACGCTGTAGCCGAACACATACTGCAGCGCAGTCTCGACGCTGACGCGGCTGGCGCGCCGGCCGATGATCGCCGCCAGTTCCACTTCCCAGTCGAGCTGCTGCGTGAGCTTGGCGTTGTGTTGGATCGGCTCGCCGGGGCCGATCACGGTGGTCGGCGGCTTGGAGAAGATCACCGGCTGCTTGGGCAGCTCCTTGGCCGTGTCCAGGGTACGGCTGGACTCGGCCACGTGTTCGACGTAGTTCAGGCCGATGCCGAAGATGTTCTTGCGCGGCCGCGGAATGGGCGCGAGCAGCTGCACGTTCACCGATGGAACGCAAGCGCCTGCGGGCCAGACGCCGTCGCAGCTCTGCAGCACGCGCTGCAGCGACTTCAGAGCGGCGGGGCCGAGGTCGATCAGCTCCAGCATGGAGGCGGGCAGCACCTCGCCGCGGGCGGCAGTGAGGCGCTGCACATCAACGATTTCCTCGCCTTGGACCACGCCCAGGCGGGCAGCATCGACGATGGACGGACGGTAGGTAACGAGACGCATGGAATAGCCTTGTACGAGTTCAGGAGGAAATGACTTTTTGCTGGCCGCCGTTGTCTGTCAACGGCTGCTCGCGGTAGAGATTGAGGGCCTGCATGACCGGCAGGTCGCTAAAGCAGAACAGGCAGGCGTCCTCCGTCGCGGAGAGGTTCGCATGCTCGTGCCAGGCCCACGACGGCACACAGAAGATGTCGCGCTCTTGCCAGTCGAGGCGCCGTCCGTTGATGACGGAGAAGCCTTCGCCCTTGGCGACCTGGTACAGGAAGCTGCCGGTGTGGCGGTGCGCCAGCGTGTGCTGGCCCGGGCGCAGCAGTTGCATGCTGGCGCCCATGGTGGGCATCACCGGGCCGCCGGTGACCGGATTGACGTAGTGCATCAGCACGCCGTCGTACGGCGAGCCTTCGCTCACGCCGGCCAGCTTGCGAAGCGCCTCGTAGGTCGGCCCCCATTCGTACTTGAACAGCGGCGAATAGGGTTTGGTCCAGCCGTGTGCGTGGGGCAGCAGCGCCGTGCCCGACCAGGTGGCGCTGGGCGTGTCAGTGGCGTGCGTGACCTTCTGGTGCAGCTCCGGGTGTACTTCGTAGAAGTTGGCCTCCATCGCGTTGACGAAGGGAATGTCCAGCCCGTCCTGCCAGATGCAGGGCGTGCCGGCGCTGTCCACGCCGTGCTCGTGCCAGGTGCCGTTGGGCGTGAGCACGAAGTCGTTGGCGCCCAGCGTCATCTTCTGGCCGTCTACGATGGTATAGGCGCCGCTGCCTTCCATGATGAAGCGTAGCGCCGAGGCCGAGTGCCGGTGGGTGGAGGCGCATTCGCCCGGGTTCATCACCTGCAGTCCCGAGTAGAGCCAGCCCACCGCGGCCGACACATCGCGGCGACCCGGATTGTTCAGGTAGATGACGCGGCGGCCGGCCTTCTCCGGCGTCACCAGCGACACCGAGCGCAGCACGTGTTCGCGCAGGTCGCGGTAGCGCCACAGCACCGGCGCCGAGGCCGATGCCGGTTCCCAGGGCTCGATCTTGTTGGCGACGGTCCAAAGCGCGCCAGCTTCCATCTGCTCCAGTTGGCGGTAGTAGGCCAGCAGCTCCGGCGTGTCCTCCACGTTGGCCCGGCCGGGCACGTCTTCCCGGTAGCTGTCGTAGCGGTTGTCGTTCATAAACGCTCCTCGATAAATTGCCACACGCGGCTGTTGAACGCTTCGGGCTCTTCCCAGTGGAGGAAGCGGCCGGCGGCCGCAATGGGCTCGGCTTCTTCGAACCGCGGCATGGCCGCCAGCTGGTCCGGCTGGTCCGGAAAAGGATCTTCGGTGCCGCACAGGCCGAGCACCGGGATGTCGAGCTCGCGAAAGCGCGGTATCAGCACGGGCACCGAGGAGGCCATCTCCAGCATGCCGCGCCGGTACTCGTCGGCCGGGTGGCTGGCGAGAAGCTGGATCGCCTTTTCGCGCAATGGCGAGCCCGGCGGCGGGATGACGCGGAACATGGACGTGCCGCCTTCGGCACGCAGCAGCTCGACCAGGGCCTCGCGGCCGCCGGCTTCCAGCGCCTGGGCGGCGCGCACGCCCGACTGCTCCCAGCGCTGCAGGTACGACCGCGCGTCGTGCAACTCGCCCCAGGCGGCGATCACCAGCGCCCGCACGCGCTCGGGATGGTCGATGGCGAAGTTGGCCGCGATGGTGGTCCCGAACGCGAGTGCGACGATGATGGGCTGCTGCATGCCGAAGTGGTCCAGCAGCTCGCGCAGGTCGTTCGCCTGGTTGGCCACCGAATAGCCGAACGGTGTGGCCGACGTGCCGGCATGGCCGCGGCGGTCATAGGCAAGGCAGCGGAAGTGCTTGGAGAACTCCGCCATCTGGTGCTCCCAATAGTCCATGCCGTGGATCTCGCCATGGATGAACACCATTCCGGGGCCCTCGCCCCGCAGGTCGCAGCGGAAGTCGCAGCCGTTGACGCGGACAGTTTGCATCTTGAACAGATCCTTCAGTCAGGTAACCGCGACGCCATGCGACGCTCCGCGGCCTTGGGGTCGGTCAGGTACTGGCGCAACGCGCCCTCGACGGGGCCCGGGTAGAGGTCCTCGGCGCCGCTTTCGATGGCTTGCACGATCAGCTGCGCCAGTTCGGCCGGGGCCAGTTTGGGGCCGGGGATATCGCGGCTCATCGCCGTGTCGACCACAGCCGGATAGACGCCGCAGACCTGGACGCCACTGCGCCCGAGCTCGGCCCGTAGCGCCTGCGTGAGCGAGTGGGCCGCCGCCTTGCTGGCGCAGTAGCCCGCCATCAGCGGCAGGTTGATGTGACTGAGAAAGGTGAGCAGGTGCACGAACAGGCCGCTGCCACGCGATTGCATGGCCGGTGCGAAGGCAGCGGCCAGATTCAGCAGGCCGAAGTAGTTCACCTCCATCTCGCGCCGCGCGGCCGCCTCGAAGCCGGGCGTGAGCAGGCGCTGATTGGCGTTGATGCCCGCGCAGGCGACCACCACCGTCACGCGTTCGGCGCAGCGCCCCGCAAGCGCTTGCACGGCCTGCAGGTCGGTGATGTCCAGTGTCTCCTCGCGCACGCGCGCGTGCGCCGGCGGGTGGTCGCGGCCGGCCGAGACGATCTCGCCCACGCCCGCTGCAAGCAACGCCTCGGTGAGCGCACGGCCGATGCCGCCGCCCGCACCGGTGAGCAGCACCACGGCGTTCTTCAGGCGCTCAGCCATTGGACGCCCCCATCCAGCCGGCGATCAGCGCATTGGAGGGGCGGCTGGGGTCCATCAGCTTGCGCGCCGCGTCGCGGCCCGCTACGGGCAGCCCCTTCGGGTCGAGCAGCCCGATCTGCACCAGCACCGAGGCCTGGTCCCAGTAGATGTGCTCGTTCATCAGCTTGTCGCCGCGGAATGTGATGATGCCCACCAGCCCCACTTCGACGTACTTGCCGGTCGGCGCCACGCCCGGGAGCATCCAGTCGATCTCGCAGTCGTGCGTGAAGCAGAACAGCACCTCGTTGACCACCCGGTCCACGCCGAGCGTGCGCGAAATCGGGATCGCGCGGCTGTCCTTGGGCGATTTCGGAATGAAGTGGTCGCGGTAGAAGCGCAGCAGCAGCTCGCGCCCGTAGCCGCCGGTCATGGTCGGGATGTGGTTGACGTAAGGCTCGTCCACCATGGTGGCGATGGTGGCGTCGGCGTCGCGGGTCTCGAACTCGCAGGCGCGGTGCGCTTCCCACAGCGCGTTGAGGTCGTAGTGCGGCCCCAGCACTCGGCGCAGCAATGCCAGCGAGCGGGTGTGCGCCATGTCGCTGGCCTGCTTGTCGAAGCTATGGCGCCCGGGGCTGGCGAAGGCGTGGTCCACGCCGGGATAGACGTAGATGTCCACGTCTTCGCGGCCGGCGAAGTGGTCGCGGATCTTCTTCACCGCCTCCGGCTTGACCAGCCGGTCCTCGCCGGCGAAATGCAGCACCATCGGCACCTTCACCTCGCCGACTTGCTGCAGCACGGCTTCGATGCCGACGCCGTAGTAGCTGACGGCGCAGTCGACCGCGCCGGAAGCGGCAGCGAGCACCGCCATGCGGCCGCCCAGGCAGTGCCCCAGCACGCCGATGCGGCCCTTGCAGGCCGGATGGTCGCGCAGGGCGGCCGCACAGGCGGCGATGTCCTGCACGCCCAGCTTGGCGTCGAAACGCTGCGCGTATCCCATAGCCTGCTGCACGTCGGCTTCGCCCAGCTCCAGGCCGGGCTTCAGGCGCCAGAACAGGTCCGGCGCCAGCACCACGTAGCCTTCCTCCGCGTACAGGTCGGCCAGTTCGCGGATGCCGGCCGTGACGCCGAAGATTTCCTGGCACAGCACCAGGCCCGGGCCGCTGCCCTGCCGCGGCAGGCTCAGGTAGCCGCGGAATGCGCCGCCATCGGCGGCCGGAACGTCGATCCACTGACCCTTCATCTCGAATCCTCCAGGAACATTGCTATTTCACGAAACTGGGCAGCAAGGTTGCGATCGCCGGAAAGGCGACTACCAGCACCAGGCACACGATGTTGGCGAAGACGAAGGGCATGACACCGGCGAAGATGCGCCACATGCCCACGTCGGGCGCCAGCGCCTTGACGACGAACACGTTCATGCCCACTGGCGGTGTGATCAGGCCGAGTTCGACCACGATCACCACCAACACGCCGAACCAGATCGGGTCCAGCCCCAACCCCATGATCACGGGGAAGAACACGGGCACCGTCAGGAACATGGCGGCCAGGCTGTCGAACACGCAGCCCAGCACGACGTAGATCAGGCAGATTGCCACGATGACCCCGAGCGGCGAAACGTTCAGGCTTTGCACCCAGTCGACCAGCACCGTGGTGAGGCCGGCGATGCTGAGGAAGTTGTTGAACACCAGCGCCGCGGCGGTCACCATCAGAAGTGCCGCCGTCGTGCGCCCTGCTTCCAGCAGCGCCCCACGCACTTGCGCCAGCTGCGCCTTGCCGCGCATCACCATGAACAGGAAGGCTCCGGCCGCGCCGAACCCGGCCCCTTCGGTCGGCGTGAACACGCCGAAGTACATGCCGCCGAGCACGCCCAGGAAGAGCGCCAGCACCGCCCAGGTGCGGCTGATGGTCTGCAGGCGCTCGCGCAACGCCAGCTTTTCAGCGGGGCGCCCGTGCGTGGGCTTGACCAGCACGACGATCCAGGCCGTGACCATGTACAGCATGGCCAGCAGGATGCCGGGCAGCAGCCCGGCCATGAACAGCTTGGTAATGTCGGTCTCGGTGAGGATGCCGTAGATCACCAGGGGCACGCTGGGCGGGATCAGGATGCCGAGCGTGCCGCCGGCGGCCACCGTACCGCAGGCGAAGCCGTCGTCGTAGCCGTAGCGCTTCATCTGCGGCAGCGAGACCCGCGCCATGGTGGCGGCGGTGGCGATCGAGCTGCCGCAGACGGCGGAGAAGCCGCCGCAGGCGCCGATGGTGGCGTGCGCCATGCCGCCACGGAAGTGGCCTAGCCAGGCGCGCGCGGCGGCGAACAGCTCATCCGCCAGGCCGGCGCGATGGATGAAGGTGCCCATCAGGATGAACAGCGGGATCACCGACAGGCCGTGGCTGGTGAAGGCGTCGGTCATCTGCTGCGCGGCGACGGCCAGTGCCGCCTCACTGCCGCGAAAAAGCATGAAGCCGATGACGCCGACGATCAGCATGGCGATCGCCAGTGGGATGCCGGCGAAGCACAGGACGAACAGCGAGGCGAAGCCCGCGAGGGAGGCGATCACGTGGCGGCTCCGGTATGTTCCATCGAGGGAGCGGTAGAGGGGACGTCCTGGACGCGGCGCAGCGCGCGCGGCACCAGCGCCGCGCCCACCAGCGCCGCGGCCAGGCACAGCACGGACAGGGCGTAGACGAAGGGGGCGACGGGCAGTCGCAGGTAGCCGATCACGTCGCCGTTGAGCGCCGTGTCGCCGGCGTAGCGCCACAGCAGCACGGCCAGCGCGGCGAAGGTGAGCGCCAGCACGGTTGCGACTATCACGCGGCGCGCGCGCTCCAGGGGCGTGAGCCGCGCGCCGTCGAACAGGCCGATGCTCAGGTGTTCGCCGCGCCAGGTCACCGCCGGCAGGGTGCAGCCGGCGGTGAGCAGCAGCAATACCTGCACCAGGTCGGTGCTGCCGGGCAGCGGCCGGTGCAGCAGGAAGCGCCCCACGATGTCGGCGAAGGTGACCGCCATCATCGCGAACAGCGCGACGGCGCCGAGCGTCTCCAGCCAGCCGCTGGCGCGCTCGGGAACCGTTTGCGGCTGGCTCACTGCGCGGCTCCGGCGCGCTTCTGCTCGGCGCGGTAGAAGGCCGCTGCCGCGGTGCCGTCGACGCCGTGCTTGCCGACCTCGGCCATCCAGTCCTTCTCGACCGAGGCGAAGGCCTTGCCCAGGTCCTGCACCAGCGCCGGCGGGGCTTCGATGAACTTCGTGCCCTGCTCCTGCATGGCCTTGATCGCGCTCTTGTTGGCGGTGTCCATGGCGGCCAGGCTGCGCGCGAAGGCCTCGCCGCTCACCTTGGCGATGGCGGCCTGCTCGGCCGGCGTGAGCTTCTTCCAGCGCGCCTCGTTCATCGCCAGCGAGAAGGAGCCCGCCGTGCCCAGCCCGGGCAGGTTCATGGCCGTCTTGGTATAGCGGGCGAGATTGAAGCCCATCACGTCCAAAGGGGTGACGGAGACGTAGGCGTCGACCATGCCCTTGGAGACCAGCTCGAAGTAGCGCACGGCGGGACCTGCGACCACCCCCGAGGTCACGGCGCCATAGGCGCGCGCGGCGGTGCCGGGGGTGGTGGCGATCTTGGCCGCCTTGAGCTGCTCCATGCTGCCGATGGGCTCGTCCTTGGTGCCGTAGAAGCCCTGCGGCGGCAGCGCGAACACAGACAGCAGCTTCACGCCCTTGTGCTCGTCGGCCTTGGTGAAAAACTTCTCGTGGGTACGCCACAGCGCGACCGACATCGCCTCCGAAGTGGACACCGGGCCCGGCACCTCGGTGATCAAGAGGCTGGTGAGGCGGTTGGGTACGACGCCGGCGAACTGCACGGTGACGTCGGCGATGCCCTTGGACACCATGTCCAGCTGACCGGGCGGCGGTGCCAGGCTGGTGGGCGAGAACTCCACGACCACGCTGCCGCCCGTGACCTGCTTCACACTGTCGGCCCAAGGCACCAGCACCTGCTTGACCAGCGGGTGTTGCGGCGGGAAGAAGGTGCTGAACAGCAACTTCGTCTCGGCCAGCGCGTTGCCGGCGGTCAGGACGATGGCGGCCGCACAGGCAGCGGGAACAAACCAATTTTTCACGGAAGGTCTCCTTCGAGGTTCATGCGCGTTCTGCGGCGCGGGGGTGGAAAACAGTGCAGGCTCATGCCAGCGCACTCGGGTAAGGGCTGGTGTCTCCCTGGCGCGTCATCTGGCGCACCAGATCCGTCATCAGCTCGCCGCGCACGGCGCGGTGGCCGGCGTCCTCCCACAGGTTGACGAGCTCGTGTGGGTCCGAATCCAGGTCGTACAGCTCGCCCCAGGCCGCGTTGGCGTACACGGTCAGGCGCCAGCGGGCCGTCACAAGCGTGCGCAGGCGCGGCGGCGTGTCGAACCCGAACAGAACCCGCTGCACCTCGTCTTCCAGCAGCACGCTGTGGCGCTCCGGCTGCGAGGCACCTCCCGGCACACAAGGCAGGATCTGCCCGTTCATGCCGTTGAACGCGCTGACACCGGCGCGCGCCAGGATGCTGGGCGCCAAGTCGACGGTGGAGCAAAGGGCGTGGCTGCGCTGCGCCTGCGGCCCGGCCGGGTCGGCCCAGATGAAAGGCGTGCGGATCAGGCTCTGGTAGTGCAGCGGGCCTTTGAGCAGCAGCTGGTGGTCGCCCAGAAAGTCGCCGTGGTCGCTGGTGAAGATCACCACGGTGTTCTGCGCCAGCCCGAGCCGGTCCAGTTCAACCAGCATGCGGCCGATGGACTCGTCGATGTGCGCGATCGACCCGTAGTTCAGCGCAATCGCTTCGCGCGCCTCGCGCTCGTCGCACGCGAAGGCCGCCGGCGTGTGCTTGACGGCCTTGGCGGCGTCACGCTGGGCACGTAGCCAGGCGACATGCGGCGGTGGCGCGCTGGAGGCGTGGAAAGACGCGGGCAGGTCGACTTCCTCGGGCTGGTACATGCCCCAGAAGCGCCCCGGCGGCGTGAACGGGTGGTGTGGATCGGGGAAGCTCGCCTGCAGGAAGAATGGCTCGGCAGCCGCGGCCGACTTGCGCAGGCGCTGGATCGTCTCGTCGGCGATCCAGGAGGTACTGGAGCATTCTTCCGGTACCCGGGTGCGCCACGCCTGCCCGGTCTGGGTGAGACGCCATTCCGGCGCTGGGATGGCGTGCTTCGGGCCGGCAACAGCGGCGACTTCCGGATGTTCCGTTCGGAGCCAGCGCCAGTAGTGCCCGAGCACCTGGTCGCCATGGTCGACGGCGAGCGCCACGTCTTCGAAACCGTAGAACGGCAGCTCCATATCGTGGTCCGCGCGATCGCGCCAGTGCGGCCCCCACTCCTGCCAGTAGTTGCCGCCCAACTCGCGCTCGGCCTCGCGCGGCAGGCGCTGCTGTGCAGGCGGCCAGGCGGCCGGCAGGCCGCACATGTTCTGCAGGTGCGACTTGCCCACCAGCGCCGTGCGCCAGCCGGCCTCGCGCAGCAGGTCCACGAAGGTGGTCGCGCCCAGCGACAGCGGAATGCCGTTATGGCGCGCGCCGTGCAGCGACGGAAGGCGCCCCGTCATCAAGCTTGCGCGGTTGGGCATGCAGGCGGGCGAGGCAACATAGAAGCGCTCGGCCACCCAGCCGCGCGCGGCAATGCTGTCGATATTCGGCGTTTTCAGCACCGGATTGCCATAGACGCCGACGTGGTCGCAGCGCTGCTGGTCCGTGACGATCAGCAGAAAATTCGGCTTCACGGCCGGGCCGGGGGAACGCAGGGAGTTCATGGCGTGCATTCTGGACAGCGGTGCTATAAAGTCCAGACACAAGATATTGGGGGTCTATGTCATGTTGGTTATAGAAGACCCGCCCGCCTCATGGCTCCTGCGTCTGCGGATCCGTCACCTGGAGGTGTTCCGCGCATTGGTGCGCACCGGCAGCCAGAGCGAGACGGCGGCCATGATGCACATCACGCAGCCTGCCTTGTCGAAATGGCTGCGCGAACTGGAGGCGCAGGCCGGCTGCCCGCTGATGGAGCGGGAGCGGCCCCTGCGCCTGACCGTGCACGGCGAAGTCCTGCTGCGTTTTGCGGAACGGGTACTCGGCGACAGTCTGCGCACGGGCAAGGAAATGGAGGCCATCCGCGCCGGCAGTTCCGGCTTGCTGCGTGTCGGCGTATTGCGCGCGGTCGCGCCATTGCTGGTGCCGCAGGCCATCCTGCGTTGCCGCCAGGAGGCGCCTCGGCTGCAGATCCGCCTCTACGAGGACTCGCTGGACAACTTGCTGCCCGCCCTGCACCGGCATGAGCTCGACTGCGTGATCGGCCGCCTGCATGGCCAGGCACTGGGCGCCGAGTTCCACTCCGAGGCGCTGTACGAGGAGCCGGTTCTGGCCGTCGTGCGCCGCGGACACCCGTTACTGAAGCAGAAGCGGCTCACGCTGGCCGAGGCGGCGCGATACCCGTGGATCCTGCCGCTGCCCGGGATGCCCATGCGCACACGCCTCGAAGCGGAGTTCGCCGCGGCCAACGCGCGGCTCCCGGTGGAGCAGGTGGAATCGGTGTCGCTGATGATCAATGAGACCCTGCTGCACCAGAGCGACATGGTCAGCGTGGTGTCACAGCAGCTGGCGCAGCATTACGCCGCCGCAGGCACGCTGGCCACCCTGCCCCTGCGTATGCGGCAAGCGCTGGGCCCCGTCGGACTGCTATGGATCGACGACAGTCCGAGCAACGCGGTACAGCGCTTCCTGCAGAGCGTGCGGGTTGAGGCTCGCGCCTTGCACAGCGACTCGGGCAAGGCCGCTGCCAAGAGCCTCACCACCGCACGGCCGACGCGCAAGCCCGGCCGGGCGGCCGTGCCGGCAAGCGCCGGCAAATCGGCAGGCTAGACGTTGAACAGGAAGTTCAACACGTCACCATCCTTCACCACGTACTCCTTGCCTTCGCTGCGCATCTTGCCGGCGTCCTTGGCGCCCTGCTCGCCCTTGAAGCCGACGAAGTCGTCGAAGGCGATGGTCTGGGCGCGGATGAAGCCGCGCTCGAAATCGGTGTGGATCACGCCGGCCGCCTGCGGCGCGGTGTCGCCGACGTGGATGGTCCAGGCCCGCACTTCCTTGACGCCGGCGGTGAAGTAGGTCTGCAGGCCCAGCAGCTTGAAGGCCGCGCGGATCAGCCGGTTCAGGCCCGGCTCGTCCTGGCCGATCTCGGCCAGGAACATCTGCTTGTCCTCGTCGCTCATGTCGGCCATCTCGGCCTCGATCTTGGCGCAGATCACCACCACCGGGGCGTTCTGCTTGGCCGCGTAGGCGCGCAGCTTGTCCAGATAGGGATTGTTTTCGAAGCCGTCTTCGGCCACGTTGCCGACGAACATCGATGGCTTCGCCGTGATGAGGCACAGGGGCTTCACCAGGGGCAGCTCCTCCTTGCTGAAGTCCAGCGCGCGCACCGGAATGCCCTGGTTGAGGGCGGCTTCGCATTTCTCGAGGATGGCAACGATCTTGGCCGCCTCCTTGTCGCCCGAGCGGGCTGTCTTGTTATGGCGGTGCAGTGCCTTCTCCACGGTGCCCAGGTCGGCCAGGCACAGCTCGGTCTGGATCACCTCGATGTCCGAGATCGGATCGACTTTGCCGTTGACGTGGATGACGTTCTCGTCGTCGAAGCAGCGCACCACGTTCAGCGTGGCATCGGTTTCGCGGATGTGCGCCAGAAACTGGTTGCCCAGTCCCTCGCCCTTGCTGGCGCCGGCGACCAGCCCGGCAATGTCGACGAACTCGACGATGGCCGGCACGATCCGCTCGGGCTCGACGATCTGCGCGAGCTGGGCCAGCCGCGGGTCGGGCAGCTCGACGATGCCGACGTTGGGCTCGATGGTGCAAAACGGGTAGTTTTCCGCGGCGATTCCCGCCTTGGTCAACGCATTGAACAAGGTGGATTTCCCCACGTTGGGCAGCCCCACGATCCCGCACTTCAAACTCATGTCAGTTCCACAAAAACAAGCCGGAAAGTGTATGCGATGCGAACTCAGGCCAGCGCGTGAGCGTGCAGACCACCGCCGGGCCGGTCCCAAGGTGGGCTGAGCCCCCTTGGGGGGGCAGCCAACGCAGTGAGCGTGGGGGCCAATATTGTCAGTCGAAGCGCCAGTCGCCCGTGACCGGCTGGCCGACGCGCAGGGTCTGTCCCAGGCCCTGCAGCACGATGGCGTTCATCCCGAAGGTCACGGCGCCGCCGACGATCGGGTTGGCACGGTAGGCCTGCAAGGTATCGGAGACCTCCGGGCTCACCAGCCCGGTGGCCGGATCGACATTGGGCATCGGGCAGCGCGGGCAGGGCTTGACCGGGCGCAGCAGCACCTCTTCGGCGGCAGCGATGCGCAGCACGTCGACGCGGTCTTCGTCATGCGCCTCCAGCCCGGCCAGCACGATGTTGGGGCGAAACCGCTCGATGCCCACGGCCGCGTGGCCCGCGGCGGCCAGCCTGGCGTTCAGTTCGGCCAGCGAGCCCTCGCTGGCCACCAGCAGCGGAAAGCCGTCGGCAAACTGGTTGGGGGCTTCGACGCCGCCGGTCCACTGCAAACTGGACAGGCGGCGGTGTTCGGGGTCGAACCGCACCAGCCGCAAGCGCCGCCCCAGGAAATCGCTGAACCACTGCGCCGCCACGTCGCCCATGTCGTAGGCCGGCACCTCGTCGTCCCAGACCCGCACTTTCGCCGGCTGCTCCACCGCGTCGATCGCCAGGTGCAGGGCCAGCATGCCGGGGGCGCGCAGCACCACCTCGGAGTATTTCAGCTGGACGCTTACCAGCGCCATGCGCGGCAGCTCGCGCTGGCTGACGAACCCGCCGACGCTGTCCACGACCATCCAGGCCCGGTCCAGGTCCAGGCCGGTGTCGGTCAGCTCGGCCTCCTGCAGTTCCACGCCGGCGCAGGACTTGACGGGATAGACGAACAGGCGGGCAATGTGGGTGGCGAGGTCGGGGCTGGTGGCGCTCATGGCTGGATGAACCGGGTTGGCTGTTGCTGAGACGTGATTGTGCCCGCCTCCTACAATCTGCCTCATGACGCCTGCTCCCGATGTGTGTATACGCGGCGCCGGCATTGTCGGCCGGACGCTGGCGCTGCTGCTGGCGCGGGATCGCCTGCGGGTGGGGCTGGTGCGCGACGCGGCGCCGGCCGCCGGCGCCACCAGCGATGTGCGCGCCTATGCCCTCAATGCCGCGTCGCGCGAGCTGCTCGACACCCTGCGCGCCTGGCCGGATGCCCATCACGCCACGCCCATCACGGCAATGCAAGTGCTGGGCGACGATGGCGGCGAGGTGCGCTTCGAGGCGCAGGGCCAGGGCGTGCCGGCGATGGCCTGGATCGTCGACGTGCAGGCCCTGCAGGAGCGGCTGGCCGATGCTTTGCGCTACCAGCCCCTGGTCGAGTGGCTGGACGCGCCGGAACCCGCGGCGCTCACGGTCGTGTGCGAAGGCAGGGCCAGCGTCACGCGGGAGCAATTCGGCGTCTCCTATCAGGTGACGCCTTATCCGCAACGGGCGATCGCCGCGCGGATTCATTGCGAGAAACCCCATGGCGGCGTCGCCCGGCAATGGTTTGCCGGCGGTGAAATATTGGCATTTCTGCCGCTGGGCGGGTCCGGCGAGGGCGCCGACGGGAACTCGGTGGCGATTGTCTGGTCAGTTCAGGAGCAGCGCGCACCGCAGCTGCTGGCGCTGGACAGCGTGGGCTTCGAAGCCCAGCTCGAGGCGGCCAGCCATCAATCCCTGGGCAAGCTGGGCCTGGCCAGCGATCGCGCGGCCTGGCCGCTGCAGCTGGCCCAGGCCGATCGCTGGTGCGGGCCGGGCTGGGCGCTGGCGGGGGACGCGGCACACACGGTGCACCCGTTGGCCGGGCAGGGGCTGAACCTGGGGCTGGCCGATGCCAGGGAACTGGCGCAGGTGCTGCACGGGCGCGAATACTGGCGCAGCCCCGGCGACATGAAGCTGCTGCGGCGCTACGAGCGCTCGCGCAAGGCCGATGTGCTGGCGATGGGGGCCGCCACCGACGGCTTGCAGCAGCTCTTTGCGCAGCAGGCCGAGCCGTGGACGCTGCTGCGCAATTGGGGCATGACGGGGTTTGATCGCAGCGGGCCGCTGAAGAACTGGGTGGCCCGCCAGGCGATGGGTCGATTTTGAATCTTGGAAGTACTGGAATAACAATGAAACTGCTCAAACGCGCTGCGGCGGCTGCCCTGCTGGCCGCCGGCCTGCTGTCCGCGATGGCCGCGATGGCACAGGCCCCGGACAACGTCATCCGCAAGAACCTGGCCGACCGCATTCCGCAGTTGGGCAAGATCGACGAAGTCAGCAAGACCCCGATGCCCGGGCTGTTCGAAATCCGGATCGGCACCGACCTGTTCTATACCGACACCGAAGGCAACTTCCTGCTGCATGGCAACCTGATCGATACCCGGGCGCAGCGCAACCTGACTGAGGAACGGCTGGAGAAGCTTAACGCCATCGACTTCGCGACGCTGCCTTTGAAAGATGCCTTCGTCGTGGTGCGCGGCAACGGCAAGCGCAAGATGGCGGTGTTCGAAGACCCCAACTGCGGCTACTGCAAGCGCTTCGAGCGCGACCTGCAGAAGGTGGACAACGTCACCGTGTACATGTTCCTCTACCCGATCCTGGGGCAGGATTCCACTGACAAGTCGCGCAACATCTGGTGCGCCAAGGACAAGGCGAAGACCTGGACCGATTTCATGGTGCGCGACCAGCCGGTGCCCGCCGGCAGCTGCGACACCTCGGCGCTGGCGCGCAACGTGGAATTCGGCAAGAAGCACAAGATCACCGGGACGCCCACCCTGCTGTTCTCGGACGGCACGCGCGTGCCGGGCGCAATCGGCGCGGCGCAAGTGGAGAAGCTGCTGGCCGACGCCAAGTAGCGGGCTCGAACACGCGCGCGGCCGCGTTGCGTATAGTCTTCCCATGCCCAGCTCATCCCTGCCGCGCGGCGCCAGCATCCATTACCGGGTGGAAGCAGCCGACCTTCACGCCCACCTGTTTCGCATCACCCTCAGCATCGACCAGCCCGCCGCCCAGCAGGCGGTGTCGCTACCGGCCTGGATTCCCGGCAGCTACCTGCTGCGCGAGTTCTCCAAGAACCTGCAGAAGCTGGCCGCCAAGCAGGATGGGCGGACGGTGGCTGTGCATCAGCTCGACAAATGCAGCTGGCAGATCGAGTGCGTGCCGAGCAGCCCGCTGGTGCTGAGCTACGAGGTGTACGCCTTCGATCATTCCGTGCGCACCGCCTGGCTGGACACCCAGCGCGGCTTCTTCAACGGCACCAGCCTGTGCCTCAAGGTGCATGGCCAGGAGGGATCGGTCCACTCGCTCGAGCTGGCGCCGGTCGAAAGCATGACGCACTGGCAGGCCGCCACCGGCCTGGCCCCGCACCGGGTCGGCAAGCGCGGCTTCGGCACCTACCTGGCGGTCGACTACGACGAACTGGTCGACTGCCCCGTCGAAATGGGCGCGTTCTGGGTCGGTGACTTCAAGGCCGGCGGCGTTCCTCACCGCATGGTGGTGTCGGGCGCGAGCGAGTCGACCGACCTGCCCCGCTTGCTCGCCGACGTGCACAAGATCTGCGAGGCAGAGATCCGGTTCTGGCACGCGCCCGGAGCCGCCGCCGGCCGCGCCGGCAAGCGCCCGCCGCACAAGAGCTACCTGTTCCTGCTGAACGTGGTGGACGACGGCTACGGCGGCCTGGAACACCGCAACTCCACCGCGCTCATCGCGTCCAGGCGCGACTTGCCGCGGCTGGGCGAGACCCGCATGAGCGACGGCTACATTACGCTGCTGGGCCTGGTCAGCCACGAATACTTCCACACCTGGAACGTCAAGCATCTGCGGCCGGCCGAGTTCACGCGCTACGACTACTCGCGCGAGAACTACACCCAGCTGCTGTGGTTCTTCGAGGGCTTCACCAGCTACTACGACGACTTGCTGCTGCGCCGGGCCGGGCTGATCGACGACGCGACCTACGTCAAGCTGTTGAACAAGACGATCAACCAGGTGCTGCAGACGCCCGGGCGCGAAGTGCAGGCGGTGGCGCAAGCCAGCTTCGACGCCTGGGTCAAATACTACCGCCAGGACGAGAACACCGCCAATGCCACGGTCAGCTACTACACCAAGGGTGCGCTGGTGGCGCTTTGCTTCGACCTCACCTTGCGCGCCGAAGGCCACACCACCCTGGACGAAGTGATGCGCGCATTGTGGCAACGCTGCAAGGCCGGGCCGATGGCCGAAGCCGACTTCACGGCGGTGCTGAAGGAACTGGGCGGGCGCGCCTTCAGCCGCGAAATGGCGGCCTGGGTGCATGGCACGCGCGAGCTGCCGCTGCAGGAGCTGCTGCAGGGCCAGGGCCTGGCCGTGCTGGAGGAGCCGGCGCAACTGCAGCAGCGGCTGGGCCTGCGCCTGAGCGAAACCACCGGCATCCAGGTCAAGACCGTGCTGCGGTCGGGCGCGGCCGAGCAAGCCGGGTTCGCCGCCAACGACGAATGGGTGGGCGTGGAAGTGGCGGGCACCGGCTGGCGGATGACCAAGCTGGACGACCTGCTGCTGTATGCCGGCAATCACAGGAAGGTGACGGCCCTGGTGGCGCGCGACCGCCGGCTGCTGCGGCTGGAGCTGAACCTGCCGACGGTCACCACCTGGCGGCTGGTGCTGCGCGACGCGGCCCGGGCCCAGCCGTGGCTCGCTTCGCACGCCTGAACGCAGCAGCGCCGGCGGCACGGCTGCTGGTGTTGCTGGCCGTGGTCCTGCTGGTGCATTCGCTGGCGCTCGACTGGCTGGCGCGGCACCTGGCCCCGCCCTCGCTGCTGCGTCCGCTGGCCACGCCCCTGTTCACCCGGGTGCTGCAGCAGGAGGCGCCGGTGGCGCCGCCCGCTGCGCCGGCAGCCGAGGCCGCGCCCGCCGTGCCGATTCGCCCGGCGATCACCTCTCTGGCCCAAGCGCAACCTTCGCCGGCGCCGGCGCGGGCCGCATCGCAGCCGAAACCGAACCGCCAACCGAAGCAGGCATCCGAAACCGTGGACGAAGCACCGGCCGTGCCGCTCGAGTCGCCTGAAGCAGCCGCCACCTCGCCGGCCACCAGCACCCCCGTGGCCGCGGCGCCCGAGGCAACGCCTGAGATGGCGCCGGTCCCTGAGCCTTCGCCCACCGCTGTTCCTTCTCCGCCGGTTTCGCCGGCACCGCCATCTCCAGCGGCCGCCGCCTCGGCGCCGGCAGCGCCTGCTTCGGCCCCATCACCCGCACTCGACCACTGGCCCGCGGACACGCGCCTGAGCTACCGCCTGGGCGGCAACTACCGCGGCGAGCTGCACGGCTCGGCGCAGGTGCAGTGGCAGCGGCAGGACAACCGCTACCAGACCCGGGTGGAGATCGACCTGCCGCTGCTGGCCAACCTCGTGCTGACCAGCCAGGGCGACGTCACGCCGCAGGGCCTGGTGCCGCGGGTGTACGAGGAGCTGCAAAGCCGCCGTGGCCCGCGCGGTGCGCGGCTAGGGGACGAAACGATTGCGCTGAGCAAC
>JAKFEZ010000247.1:0-18787 GCA_036675435.1 Ramlibacter sp.
GTGACCGACGCCGAGACCATGGAAGTGGTCGAGTGGGTGCTGGCCGGCGAGGTGCAGCAGGACATCGTGGGCCTGATCAACCAGGCCGGCGGCAAGGCGGTGGGCCTGACGGGGCGCGACGGCGGGCTGATACGCGCCCAGAAGCTGAAGATGCTGGACAACACCGACCCGAGCAAGGAACACGATGTCGGCCAGGTCGGCGACATCGTCTCGATCGACCCGAGCGTGGTGAAGGCCCTGCAGGACGACCAGTTCATCCCGGTGATCTCGCCGATCGGCTTCGGCGAGAACAACGAAAGCTACAACATCAACGCCGACGTGGTGGCGAGCAAGCTGGCCACGGTGCTGAAGGCCGAGAAGCTGGTGCTGCTCACCAACACCACGGGCGTGCTGGACAAATCCGGCACCCTGCTCACGGACCTGACGGCGCGCGAGATCGACGAGTTGTTCGCCGACGGCACCATCTCGGGCGGCATGCTGCCCAAGATCGCCGGCGCCCTGGATGCCGCGAAGAGCGGGGTGAACTCGGTGCACATCATCGACGGCCGGGTGCCGCACGCCATGCTGCTGGAAATTCTCACGGATCAGGCCTACGGGACCATGATCCGATCGCATTAAATGACCCCCACGCTTGTCACTTCGTGTGCTGCGCTGCCCCCCGAGGGGGCTGCAGCCGTCTTGGGGCGGCCCGGCGCCGTCTGGCTATGAAAATCACCGTCATCGGCACCGGCTATGTAGGCCTGGTCAGCGGCGCCTGCCTGGCCGACGTGGGCAACGACGTGCTGTGCTTCGACATCGACCTGCGCAAGGTCGAGGCGCTGCGCGCGGGCGAAGTGCAGATCTTCGAGCCCGGGCTGGAGGAGATCGTGCGGCGCAACGTCAAGGCCGGGCGCCTGGGCTTCACCAATGACGCGCGCACGGCGACCGACTTCGGCACGCTGCAGTTCATCGCCGTGGGCACGCCGCCGGGTGAAGACGGCTCGGCCGACCTGCAATATGTGCTGGCCGCGGCACGCGCCATCGGCCGAAACATGGCGCAGCCGCGAATCGTGGTCAACAAGAGCACGGTGCCCGTCGGCACGGCCGACAAGGTCCGGGCCGCGCTCGCCGAGGAGCTGTCGGCGCGGGCGCTCAACATTCCCTTCAGCGTGGTCTCCAACCCCGAGTTCCTGAAAGAAGGCGCGGCCGTGGCCGATTTCATGCGGCCCGACCGCATCATCGTCGGCGCGGCGGCGGGCGACAGCGAAGCCATCGCCACCATGCGGGACCTGTACGCGCCGTTCCAGCGCAACCACGAGCGCTTCGTGCTGATGGACGTGCGCAGCGCCGAGCTCACCAAGTACGCGGCCAACGCGATGCTGGCCACGCGCATCAGCTTCATGAACGAGATGGCGAACCTGGCCGAGCGGCTGGGCGCCGACATCGAATCGGTGCGCAAGGGCATCGGCTCCGACCCGCGCATCGGCTACGACTTTCTCTATGCGGGCTGCGGCTACGGTGGTTCGTGCTTTCCCAAGGACGTGCAGGCGCTGCTGCGCACGGGCCGCCAGGACGGGGACATCGATCTCAAGGTGCTGGCCGCGGTCGAGGAGGCCAACCGGCTGCAAAAGCAGGTGTTGCCGGGCAAGATGCAGCAGCGCTTCGGCGCCAGCCTGCAGGGCCGCCGCTTCGCCCTGTGGGGACTGGCCTTCAAGGCCAACACCGACGACATGCGCGAGGCGCCCAGCCGCGCCATCGTCGAGGCCCTGCTCGCCGCGGGCGCCGAGGTCACGGCTTACGACCCGGCGGCCATGGAAGCGGCCCGCGCGGCCTTCGGGCCTTTGCCCGGCCTCGCCTATTCGTCCAGCGCCATGGAGGCGCTGGACGGCGCAGACGCCTTGGTGATCGCTACCGAGTGGAAAGAATTCCGCAGCCCTGACTTCGATGCGATCGCGGCGGCCCTGAAAGCGCCGGTGATCTTCGATGGGCGCAATCTCTACGATCCGGCAGCGCTGCGGGCGCGCGGCTTTGAATACCATGCCATCGGCCGCTAAGGTGCTGGTGACCGGTGCGGCCGGCTTCATCGGCATGCACACCTGCCTGCGCTTGCTGGAGCGCGGCGACGAGGTGGTGGGCGTCGACAACCTCAATGCTTACTACGACCCGGCGCTCAAGCAGGCGCGCCTGGCGCGGCTGGCAGGCTACCCCAACTTCCGTTTCGAGCATGCCGACATCGTGGACGGCGAGCGGGTGCAGTCGCTGTTTGCCACCTGCGGGGCCGACCGGGTGGTGCATCTCGCGGCCCAGGCGGGCGTGCGCGACTCGATTCGCAACCCCCGCGCCTACATCGACAGCAATCTGGTCGGGTTCGCCAACGTCCTCGAAGGCTGCCGCCAAGCCGGCGTGCGCCACCTGGTCTACGCCAGCAGCTCCAGCGTGTACGGCGGCAACACCAAGCTGCCGTTCAGTGAAACCGACCCGGTCGACCGTCCGACCAGCCTGTACGCCGCCACCAAGAAATCGAACGAGCTGCTGGCGCACAGCTACAGCCACCTGTACGCGTTGCCGGCCACCGGTTTGCGTTTTTTCACGGTGTACGGGCCTTGGGGCCGTCCCGACATGGCGTACTACGCCTTCACCCGCGCGATTCTGGAGGGCCGCCCGATCGAGGTCTTCAACGAGGGCAGGATGGGGCGCGACTTCACCTACATCGACGATGCCGTTGAAGCCGTGGTGCGGGTGCTCGACCGCATCCCAGGCGCGCAGGACGGGGCGGGTGTAGCCAGCCGCATCTTCAACGTGGGCAATCACAGCCCGGTGCCGCTGCTCGACTTCATCGGCACGCTGGAGCGCCTTGTCGGCCAGAAGGCGACCCGGCGCCTGCTGCCGATGCAGGCGGGCGACGTGGCCATGACCTGGGCCGACACCGCGGCGCTGGCTGGCTGGGTGGGGTTCAGCCCGCACACGCCGCTCGAGCAGGGCCTGAAGCATTTCGTGGACTGGTTCCGCGGCCACCACGCACTCTAAGGAAGAGAAGATCCCATGCGCCTGCTGCTGGTCGAAGACGATGTGATGGTGGCCAGCGGCATCAAGCTGGGGCTGACCGACGCCGGCTACGCAGTCGACTGGGTGGGCAGCGGCGAGCGGGCCGAGGAGGTGCTCAGGGCCGAGGTGTTCGACGCCGCGATCATCGACATCGGCCTGCCCAACATGGATGGGCTGGAGCTGACCCGTCGGCTGCGCCGGCCCGACATGGCGAGCCCCGCGATGCCGGTGCTGATCCTCACCGCCCGCGATGCGCTGCAGGACCGTGTGCGCGGCCTGGACCTGGGCGCCGACGATTACATGATCAAGCCCTACGAGCTGCCCGAACTGCTGGCGCGGCTGCGCGCCTTGCTGCGCCGCTCGCAAGCCGCCACCACGGCGGTGCTGAGTTTCGGTCCCATCGAGCTGGACACCGCCAATCACCGGGCCATCGCCCGCAGCCAGGGCCAGGGCATCGCGCTCGAACTGGGCCCGCGCGAATGGACGGTGCTGGAATACCTGTTGTTCAACGCACCCAAGCCGGCCAGCAAGGACAAGCTGCTGCAGGCCCTGACCGGCTGGGACAAGGAAATCACGCCCAATGCGGTCGAGGTGTACATCTCCCGGCTGCGCAGCAAGCTGGAGCCGCACGGCGTGGCGCTGCGCTCGATCCGCGGCTTCGGGTACCGGCTGGAACTGAGCGAGGGGCAGTGAACTCGCGCTTCCTGGGCGCCACCGGCGGCAGCCGCAAGGGGCAGGTCGAAGGTATGAGCATGACAGGAGGGTTGCGGCGGCGGCTCCTGGGGATGCTGATTGCGCCGTTGATCTTGCTGGCCTTGCTCAATGGCTGGTTCAACTACCACTCCGCCGACAACGTCGCCGTGCAGCAGGATCAGCGGCTGCTGGCGCTGGTGCCGCTCATGGCCGATTCGATCATCGCCGAAGGGCTGCGGCGCTCGGACCCGCCGGTGCTGCTGCTCGCACCGGCCGTCGAGGCCTTCCTGGCCGGCAACCCGGCCCGATCGGCCTACGCCATCTCCGACCCCGACGGCGCGGTGCTGCATGGCGAGCACTGGCTGGGCGCGCTGCCGCCGACCACGCTGGAGCCCGAGTTCCACAGCGAGGAACACGCCGGCATCACCTGGCGCATCGTTCGCCAGCGTCAGCAGACCGTGCTGGGCGACGTGGTCATCGCGCTGGGGGACGGCTCCGACCCGCGCCAGCAGTGGGCCCGCGCCATCCTGCTGCAGGTGCTGCTGCCCAATCTGGTGCTGGTGACGGCGGCCGCGTTCGCGGTGCGTTGGGCGGTGGAGCGCGCCTTGAAGCCGTTGCTCGAGCTGCGGGAAGCCCTGGAGCGGCGATCGCCGCGCGACCTGAGTCCGATCAACGAGAACGCGTCGCCGGAGGAGGTCCGCCCGCTGGTGAACTCCCTCAACCGATTGTTCGGTCTCGTCAATGCGCAGGCCGAAAGCCAGCGCCGCTTCGTGGCCGATGCCGCCCACCAGTTGCGCACGCCGCTGGCCGGGTTGCAGGCCCAGGTGGAAGCCTGGGCCCAGGCCGCCCATGCGGCCAGTAGCGGCGATGGCATGGTGCGCCTGTCAGCCGGGGAGGTCGACAAGCTGCAGGGCGCGACCCGCCGGACGTCGCAACTGGCCCACCAGTTGCTGGCGCTGTCGCGGGCCGATGCGCGTGGCATGCAGGCGCAGCCCATGCAGGCCGTCGACCTGAAGGCGATGAGCGAGGCCATCCTGGAGGCGCACCTGGACGCCGCGACCGTCAAGCAGATCGACCTGGGGCTGGACGCTCAGGCCGTGCGGGTGATGGGACACGAATGGCTGCTGCGCGAGCTGCTGGGCAACCTGGTGGACAACGCCGTCAAGTACACACCGGCCGGCGGCACGGTCACCATCCGCTGTGCCCACGATGCGCGCGGCGCGGTGCTGGAAGTGGAGGACGACGGGCCGGGTGTGGCCCCGTCGGAGCGGCCGCGCGTGCTGGAGCGCTTCTACCGCATGCAGGGCGCGCACGGCGACGGCAACGGACTGGGGCTGGCCATCGCTGACGAGATCGCCCGCGCCCACCACGGCCACCTTGAACTGCAGGCGGGCGCCGGCGGCCGGGGGCTCCGGATTTCGCTGCTGTTCGCGGGGTAAGCGCGCACTTGGGTGGCAGCCCGCACGCCCCGACGCTTGGCGAAAACCCTATGTCGGGGTGTGCGAGAATCAATTCAACACATCTCTTGCAACATGTCCGAAGCGCATTTCAGCAGTCCTGATTCACCGGCCGCCCAAGACGCAGCTGCGCCGGTGCGCAAGCGTCCCAAGCCCGGCGAACGGCGGGTCCAGATCCTGCAGGCGCTGGCGACGATGCTGGAGCAGCCCGGCGCCGATCGCATCACCACCGCCGCCCTGGCGGCCCGGCTGGACGTGAGCGAAGCCGCCTTGTACCGCCATTTCGCCAGCAAGGCGCAGATGTTCGAAGGGCTGATCGAGTTCATCGAGCAGAGCGTCTTCAGCCTGGTCAACCAGATCATGGAGCGCGAGCCCGCCGGCAGCGCGCAGGCCGCCAAGATGGTCGGCATGCTGCTTCAGTTTGCCGAGAAGAACCCCGGCATGACGCGGGTGATGGTGGGCGACGCCCTGGTGTTCGAGAACGAGCGCCTGCAGCAGCGCATGAACCAGTTTTTCGACAAGATCGAATCCACGCTCAAGCAGAGCCTGCGCCTGGCCGCCGACAGTGACGGCTCGCCCACGCCTAGCGTGGATGCGCAGGTGCGGGCCTCGCTGCTCACCGCCTTCGTGGTTGGCCGCCTGCAGCGCTTCGCCCGGTCAGGCTTCAAGCGCGTACCCTCGGAGCATCTCGAAGCGAGCCTCGCGCGGATGCTCTGACCTAGTTCCCTCCCCCTCTGGGGGAGGGTTAAGGTGGGGGCACCGTGGCAAGCTTGCCCCACCCCAGCCCTCCCCAGAGGGGGAGGGAGAAAACTCCAGCGGACCTCGTTACCCATGCTCCCCATCCGCCTCGCCGGAACCGAAGCCGTGCTGCATCCCAGCGGCGCGGCGTTGCTTGCGGCCGAACAGACCCTGCTGATCGCCGACGCCCATTTCGGCAAGGCCGTGAGCTTTCGCAAGCTCGGCGTGCCTGTGCCCAGCGGCACCACCACGCAAACCTTGGGGCGGTTGTCGGCAGTGCTGGCCGAGACGCAGGCCCGGCGCGTGGTCTTTCTGGGCGACTTCCTGCATTCGCGGCATTCGCATGCGCCGGCCACCCTGGCGGCGCTGGGCCGCTGGCGCGCCGA
Organism: Ramlibacter sp.; assembly: GCA_036675435.1. Taxonomy (GTDB): domain Bacteria; phylum Pseudomonadota; class Gammaproteobacteria; order Burkholderiales; family Burkholderiaceae_C; genus Ramlibacter. Next base: position 6,299 of record JAKFEZ010000247.1, read on the forward strand.
GCATGCCGACATCCGGCTGACGCTGGTGCGCGGCAATCACGACGACCGGGCCGGCGACCCGCCGGCCACGCTGGACATCACGGTGGTGGACGAGCCGCTGGCGCTGGGGCCGTTCGCGCTGTGCCACCACCCGCGCCCGGTGCCTGGGGCCTATGTGCTGGCCGGCCACTGGCACCCGTGTGTGAGCGTCGGCGGCCGCGCCTTCGATCGGCTGCGCCTGCCGTGCTTCTGGCTGGGTGATGATTCGGGGACTCTCCCGGGCAACGCGGTGGGGGTGTTGCCGGCGTTCGGCGCCTTCACCGGCATGCACCGGATCGAGCCGCGCGCGGGCGACCGGATCTTTCCGATCGCCGGTGACGTGGTGCGCGCGCTGCCGGTGTCGCCGCTGGCCTGACCGCGCTCCGCTCAGGCGACCTGTCGCAGATCCAGTTTCACCTTGGCTCCCGCGGCGACGATTTCCGCCCACGTCGCCGTGTCGATCTCGATGCCGTCCTTTTCGCGCTGGAGGCGCGTGGCGCGCTCGGGCTCGCCGGCGATCCGCACGCCTTCGGTGCCCGGTGCCGGCGGGCTGCGCTTGAGCCAGTCGACGAAGGAAAGCGCCTCCTGCTCGAAGCTTTCGCGCGTGCCGAGCTTTCTCGGATCGATCAGGATGGTGAGCATGCCATTGAGCACGGCGCGCGCGTCGTCCGCGGGCCGGTGCCAGGTGCCGCCGCCGGTGAGCGCGCCGCCCAGCAGTTCGCAGGCGACGGCCATGCCATAGCCCTTGTGCTCGCCGAAAGCCATCAGCGCGCCGAACAGGCCGTTGGCCTGCGGCACCACCACCACGCCGGGGTCGGTGGTGGGACGGCCCTGCTCGTCGATCAGGTGGCCCGGCGCGACCTGGCGCCCCTCGTTGTGGGCCACCCGCATCTTGCCTTGTGCCACCCGGCTGGTGGCGAAGTCCAGCACGAAAGGATCGCGCCCCTTGAGCGGCACGCCGATGCAGCAGGGGTTGGTGCCGTAGCGTCCGTCGGCCCCGCCCCAGGGGGCGACCACCGGGCGCGAGAGCACGTTGACGAAGTGAATCGACACCAGGCCGTGCGCCACCGCCATTTCGGCGAAGTGGCCGATGCGCCCCAGGTGATGCGCGTTGGCGAGGGCCAGGATGCAGCTGCCCAGTTCCTTGGCGCGGGCCATGCCGAGCGTCATGGCCTGTTCGCCGACCACCTGGCCGTAGCCGCGTTGGCCGTCCATCGACAGCAGCGTCCCGCCGTCGAGCGTGACCTCGGCGCGGGCATTGGGGCGCAGGCCGCCTTCCAGGACGGCGTCGACATAGCGCGGGACCATGCCGACGCCGTGCGAGTCATGGCCGCTGAGATTGGCGGCGACCAGATTGGCCGCGACCGTGCGGGCCTCTTCGGCGCTGCTGCCGGCGGCGCCCAGGATGCCGGCGACTTGCGTGCGCAAGGCCTCGGCCGAAAAAGTGAATGCCATCGAAGAATCCCTCCCCCAGCCCTCTCCCTGGGGAGAGGGCGTAAATCACATGACCGCGCCGACTTGCCACGGAACGAACTCGTTCTGCCCGTAGCCATGGCGCTCGCTCTTGGACGCCTCGCCCGACGCGGTCGCCAGCACCATCTCGAAGATCCGCTGGCCCATCTCCTGGATCGAGGCCTTGCCGTCGATGATCTCGCCGCAGTTGATGTCCATGTCCTCTTCCTGCCGCTGCCACAGGGCCGTGTTGGTGGCGAGCTTGAGCGAGGGCGAGGGCGCACAGCCGTAGGCCGAGCCGCGGCCGGTGGTGAAGCAGATGATGTTGGCGCCGCCCGCAACCTGGCCGGTGGCGCTCACCGGGTCATAGCCGGGCGTGTCCATGTAGACGAACCCGTGATCTTTCACCGGCTCGGCATATTCGTATACCGCCTGCAGGTTGGTGGTGCCGCCCTTGGCCACCGCGCCCAGCGATTTTTCGAGGATGGTGGTGAGGCCGCCGGCCTTGTTGCCGGGCGAGGGGTTGTTGTTCATCTCGCCCTCGTTGACCTCGGTGTAATGCTCCCACCATCTGATGCGCTCGATCAGCTTCTCGCCCACCTCGCGCCGCTTCGTGCGCCGGGTCAGCAGGTGCTCGGCGCCGTAGATCTCGGGCGTCTCCGACAGGATCGCGGTGCCGCCGTGCGCCACCAGCAGGTCCACGGCCGCGCCGAGCGCCGGGTTGGCGCTGATGCCCGAATAGCCATCGGAGCCGCCGCACTGCAGGCCGATGGTGATGTGCTCGGCGCTGCAGGGCTCGCGCTTGACGGCATTGGCCTGGGGCAGCATCTCCTGGATGAGCGAGATGCCCTTTTCCACCGTCTTGCGTGTGCCGCCGGTGTCCTGGATGTTGAAGACCTTCAGTGTGTCCCCCTCGCGCAGGCTGCTGTGGGCGAGCCAGGCGTTGATCTGGTTGGCCTCGCAACCCAGGCCGACCACCAGCACCCCCCAGAAGTTCGCGTGCGTCGCGTAGCCGGCCAGGGTGCGCTCCAGGATCTGCATGCCCATGCCTTCGGTGGCCATGCCGCAGCCGGTGCCGTGGGTGAGCGCCACCACGCCGTCGACGTTGGGAAAAGCCGCCAGCGCTTCGGGATGGTTCTGCCGCGAGAAATGATCGGCGATGGCACGGGCCGCTGTGGCCGAGCAGTTCACGCTGGACAGGATGCCGATGTAGTTGCGGGTGGCCACCCGGCCGTCCGCGCGTCGGATCCCCATGAAGGTGGCCTCGCGCCGCGCCGGTTCGGGCTTCACGTCCGCGCCGAAGGCGTAGTCGCGCTCGAAGGCGCCCCCGTTGTCACCCACGCCGAGATTATGGGTGTGGACGTGCTCGCCGGCCGCGATGGGCCGGCTGGCGAAGCCGATGATCTGGTTGTAGCGGCGCACCGGCTCGCCCTGAGCGATGGCGCGCGTGGCGACCTTGTGGCCGGCCGGGATCAGGCCCTTGACGGCGATGTCCTCGACGCGGGCGCCGCCCACGAGCTGGGCTCGGGCGATCAGGACGTCATCTTGCGGATGAAGGCGGATAAAGGGAGCCATGGAGGTCAGAAGTAGAGTTTGGGCAGCCAGAGAACGAGCGACGGGAAGTAGGTGATCACGCCCAGCGAGATGAGCAAGGGCACCAGCCAGGGCAGGATGGCCATCGTGGTTCGTTCCACCGACAGCTTGGCCACGCGTGCCAGCACGAACAGCACCATGCCCATGGGCGGATGCAGCAGGCCGATCATCAGGTTCAGCACCATCACCAGGCCGAAGTGAACGAGGTCGATGCCCAGCTGCTGGCAGATCGGCACCAGGATGGGAACCAGGATCGTGATGGCGGCGGTGGGCTCCAGGAAACAGCCGACGAACAGCATCAGCAGGTTGGCCAGCAGCAGGAAGACCCAGGGCTCGCGGGTGAAGCCCAGCACCGATTCCGAGATCGCCGCGGTCACGCCGGTGGCGGTGAGCATCCAGCCGAAGATGCTGGCCGCGGCAACGATGAACAGCACCGTGGCCGTGGTTTCCACCGTCTCCAGGCAGACCCGCACGAACATCTTCCAGCTGAGCGTGCCGTACCAGCCGAAACCGAGCACCATGGCCCAGATGCAGGCGGCGATCGCGCCTTCGGTGGGCGTGAAGATGCCGGTGGTCATGCCGCCGATCAGCAGCACGGGCGTCATGATGGGCAGCACCGCCTGGAACTTGAAGAACTTGTCCGCGGCGAACAGCGCGAGCAGGCCGCCGAACACGGTGGCCTGCGCGGGAAGGCCGCCCTTCACGATCAGCAGCCACAGCGCCACCGGCCAGCCGGCCACCACGGCTGTCTCGGCGACTGCCTTGATGACGCGCGGCCATTCGAACTTCACGTCGGCGCCCCAGCCGTTCTTGTGCGCGTAGTAGGCTACCGTGAGCATCATGAGGACCGCCATGAACAAGCCGGGGAGGATGCCCGCCAGGAACAGCGCCCCCACGCTGACGTTCGCCATCATTCCGTAGATCACGAACGGCAGGCTCGGCGGGATGATGGGCCCCAGCGTCGCGGACGCCGCCGTCACCCCCACGGCAAACTCCTTGCTGTAGCCGTGCTCGGTCATGGCCTTGACCTCGATCGTGCCCAGGCCGGCCGCATCGGCGATGGCGGCGCCGCTCATGCCCGCGAACACCACCGAGCCCACCACGTTGACGTGCCCCAGGCCGCCCTTGAGCCAGCCGACCAGGGCCAGCGCGTAGTTGTAGATGCGATTGGTGATGCCGGCGTTGTTCATCAGGTTGCCGGCGAGGATGAAGAAGGGAACGGCCAACAGCGGAAAGCTGTCGATGCCGCTCACCATGCGATGGATGACGACGAACGACGGCAGGTTGCCCGTCGCCCAGATGAACAGCAGGGCGGAGCCCGCCATGGCGATGGCGACGGGAACGCCGCCGCCCATCAGCAGCAGAAAGACGATTTTCAGCATGGGTAGTTGTGGTGGTCTGCCGTGGTGAGGGAAATCGGGTCCGAAAAGGACTGCGGGCTACCTGTCGTCCATCGAGGACTCCGGGCGCTCCAGCACGCTGTAGCCGCGCCTGCGGTGAAAGAGGGCGACCTGCACCGAGCGGAACGCCATCGCGGCGAAGCCGACCAGGCACACGCCATAGACCCAGTTCATCGGCAGGTCGATCATCGTCATGCGCGAGTTGCTGCCCAGCTTGAGCATCATCATCACCGTGAGCACGGTGGCCGAGGCGAAAAAACCGATGCGCATCAGGTCGACGGCGGTCGCCATCGCCCGGCCCACGCGGCGCGGCATGAACTTGTAGAAGAAGTCGACCTGGATGTGGTTGTTCTTGGCCACGCCGATGGTCGCGCCGACGAACACCACCGCAATGAGCAGGTAGCGCGCGATCTCTTCGGTCCAGGCGGCGGAGTCGTTCAGCACGTAGCGCGTGAAGAACTGGTAGAACACCGTGACGCCGAGGATCCAGAAGAATCCCAGCGCCACCCAGCCCTCGATCGTCGTGTCGGAGAGGTCCACCGCTTGGTCTTGCGTGTGGAACTCTCCGTCGGCCCCCATCACCGGGGGCAGCTCGTCGATGGTGGGAATGCGCTCCATCACTTGATGGAGATGATGCGGTCCCAGTCCTTCTTGTCGAGCTTCATCGATTCGAAGGTGATCGCCTTCAGCACGCGCTGCTGGAAGTCGTTGCGGTCAACGGTGACGACATTGTTGCCCTTCTTCTTGAACTCTTCCACCAATTCGCCTTCGCGCTTGCGGATGTCGTTGGTGGCCTTTTCGGCGGCTTCCTGCGTGATCTCCGCCAGCATCTTCTGCTCGGCCGGCGACAGCTTGGCCAGTGTCGTGGGCGAGATCACCGTGAGCAGCGCATCGGCAATGTGGCCGGTGAGGATGATGTTCTTCTGCACCTCGTAGAACTTCTTGGCCTCGATGGTGGGCAGCGGATTTTCCTGCGCGTCCACGGTGCCATTCTGCAGCGCCAGGTACACCTCGGCAAACGCGATCGGCGTCGGGTTGGCGCCGCAGGCACGGGGCAGTGCGGTGTAGGCAGGCGCGTCCGGCACCCGCATCTTCAGGCCCTTCATCTGGTCGCAGTTGGTGAACAGCTTGTTGCTGGTGGCATGGCGGGCGCCGTAGTAGGTGAGGGCCGTGACGGTGTTGCCGGTCGCCTTCTTGTAGCCGTCGGTCAATTCCTTGAAGACATCGCTCTTGCTGTACTTGATCACGTGGTCGGCGTCGCGGAACGTGAACGGGTAGTAGCTCACGGCCAGGCGCGGGTAGGAATTGGCCGCGAACGAAGCGCCGGTGAGGATGATGTCCACCGTGCCGAGCTGCAGGCCCTGGTTGATTTCGCTTTCCTTGCCCAGGCTGGAGGCCGGGAACACCTGGATCTCGAACTTGCCGTTGGTGCGCTTCTTGAACTCGTCGCCGGCCCAGACCGACCACTTGTGGTACGGCTCGGAGGTCTCATAGACGTGGGCCCATTTCAGCTTGGTCTGGGCCTGGGCGATGCCGAACGGCGCCGCGGCTGTCGCCAGCAGTGCGCAGGCGGCCATGAGTTTCAAAGTGAAGCGCTTGGTCATGATGTCTCCTAGTGTGGATGCTGGGCGGTCAGGAACTGTTGGCGCGGCGCCAGCTCGCGCTGAAACGGGAATGGGACTTGTCCATGTGCTGCTGCATCGCCGCCCGCGCGCCCGGGCCGTCGTGGGCCTTGATCGCCGCCAGGATGGCTTCGTGCTCGGTGATGGCCATGCGCCAGGACGGCACGCTCTCGAAGTAGTCGCCCAGCCGCTCGAACAGCGGCCCGCGGCGGGCGTCCCAGAAGGTCTGCACCGTCTCCAGCAGCACGACGTTGTCGCAGGCCTGCGCGATGGCGGTGTGGAAGGCGCGGTCGCCCGCCAGCGGGGCCACGCCCCGGTCGGTGTCCTGCTGCATCTGGTCGATGGCGTCGCGGATGGCCTGCACGTGGCGGCGCTTGGCCTGCAGCGCCGCGAGCGACGCGATCTCGCCTTCGACCACGCGGCGCGCGCGGATCAGCTCGAGCGGCCCCCATTCGGACGGCGGCACCTTGGTGCCCGGTTCGCCGGCGCGGTCTGCCCGCTCCAGCACGTACACGCCGGAGCCGGTGCGCACCTCGACCCAGCCTTCGACTTCGAGCGCGATCAAGGCTTCGCGCACCGAAGGCCGGCTGACCCCGAACTGCTTGGCCAGGTCGCGCTCCGCCGGCAGGCGCGATCCCGGCGTGAACTCGCCCGCCGTCATCAGCGTGCGCAGCTGCTCGGCGATCTGCCGGTACAGGCGCTGGGGTTCCACGGTTTGCAGGGGCATGAGGCTGGGGGAAGGCAGGGCTAGGGTTGCGCCTGATTGGCCAAGTGGTAAGACCAATTAATATCGGGCATCGAATAAAGCCGCGCATCCGGCAAAACCCGGCCCCTCACCTTCATCCCCCAAACCACTACCCCTACCCGCCAACCCATGAGACTTCAAGGAAAAACCGCACTGGTCACCGCCGCCGGACAAGGCATCGGCCGCGCCAGCGCGCTGGCCCTGGCCCAGGAGGGCGCGCAGGTCTGGGCCACCGACGTCAACGCTGTCTTGCTCGAAAGCTTGCGCGACGTGCCGGGCATCCGCACCGTGGCGCTGGATGTGCTGGACAAGAGCGGCATCGTCAAGCTGGTGTCCAGCATGTCCGCGGTCGACGTGTTGTTCAACTGCGCCGGCTTCGTGCACAGCGGCACGGTGCTGCAGGCCAGCGACGAAGAGTGGAACATGGCCTTGAACCTGAACGTGCGATCGCAGTTCTGGGCCATCCAGGCCGTGCTGCCGCGGATGCTGGCCGGCCGCAGCGGCAGCATCATCAACATGGCCAGCGTCTGCAGCAGCATCAAGGGCCTGCCCAACCGTTTCATCTACGGCACCACCAAGGCGGCGGTGATCGGGCTGACCAAGAGCGTGGCTGCCGACTACGTGGCCGAAGGTATCCGCTGCAACGCGATCTGCCCGGGCACGGTCGATACGCCGTCCTTGCAGCAGCGCATCAACGCCACGGCCGATCCGCTGGCGGCGCGCCAGAGCTTCATTGCCCGCCAGCCGATGGGCCGGCTGGCGCAGGCGCAGGAGATCGCGCCGCTGGTGGTGTTCCTGGCCAGCGACGAGTCTGCCTTCGTGACCGGCCAGGCCTACGCCGTGGATGGCGGTATCAGCATTTGAGCGCCAGATGAATCTCCTCGACTTCAAGGGCCGGCACGCGATCGTGACCGGCGGCGCCACAGGCCTCGGCCATGCCATCGCCCAGCGACTGATCGAATCCGGTGGCAGCGTGATGCTGTGGGACCGCCATGAGCAAGCGGCGCGCGATGCAGCGTCGGCGCTGGGGGCTCGGGCGGCGGAACTGGCGGTCGACGTGACCGATCACGAGGCGGTGCGCGAGGCGGCGGCGCAAACGTTGTGCGCCGGCGGCCGCATCGATGCGCTGGTCAACTGCGCCGGCATCACCGGCCCCAATGCCAAGGTCTGGGACTATCCCGTGCAAGCGTGGCGCGAGGTGATCGAGGTCAACCTGAACGGCCTCTTTCATTGCTGCCGCGAAGTGGTGCCGCTGATGCGGAACGCCGGCTACGGACGCATCGTCAATATCGCGTCGGTGGCGGGCAAGGACGGAAACCCCAACGCCAGTGCCTACAGCGCCAGCAAGGCGGCGGTGATCGCACTGACCAAGTCGCTCGGCAAGGAGCTGGCCGATACCGGGGTGCGCGTCAACTGCGTCACGCCGGCGGCGGTGAAAACGGCTATCTTCGAACAGATGAGCGAGCAGCACATCCAGTTCATGCTGTCCAAGATCCCGATGGGGCGCTTCGGCACCCCCTCGGAAGTGGCGGCGCTGGTCGGCTGGCTGTGCACCGAGGAATGCTCGTTCTCCACCGGCGCGGTGTTCGACCTGTCCGGCGGCCGATCGACCTACTGAGACATTGCGGGACAGACCAATAATCGCTCGCGATTTTGCTCTGTCCCCAACACTTCAAGAACAGAAACCACAAGGAAAAACGAAAATGAAACTGGTTCGCTATGGCAACCCCGGCAAGGAAAAGCCCGGTCTGATCGACCTCGACGGCAAGCTGCGCGACTTGAGCGGCGTGGTGCCCGACATCGGCGCGGCGCAGCTCGGCAGCGTCGGCATGGCGCGGCTGCGCAAGGCCAATCCCGCCAAGTTGCCGCTGGTGCGCGGCACGCCCCGCTTCGGCTGTCCGGTGGCGCAAGTGGGCAAGTTCATCGCCATCGGCCTGAACTACGCCGACCACGCGGCGGAATCCGGCGTGCCGATCCCGAAGGAGCCGGTGGTGTTCATGAAGGCCACCAGCTGCATCCAGGGCCCCAATGACCCGGTGATGCTGCCGCGCGCATCGGTCAAGACCGACTGGGAGGTCGAGCTGGGCGTGGTGATCGGCACCCGCGCCCGCTATGTGTCCATGAAGGACGCATTGGCGCACGTCGCCGGCTACAGCGTGATCAACGACGTGAGCGAGCGCGAGTATCAGCTGGAGCGCGGTCCGCAGTGGGACAAGGGCAAGGGCTGCGACACCTTCGGCCCGATCGGCCCCTGGCTGGTCACCCCCGACGAGATCGAGAACGTGCAGCGGCTGGACATGTGGCTGGACGTGAATGGCCAGCGCATGCAGACCGGCAACACCCGCACCATGATCTTCAACGTGGCCAAGCTGGTGAGCTATGTCAGCCATTTCATGACCCTGCTGCCCGGCGACGTGATCACCACCGGCACGCCGCCCGGCGTCGGCCTGGGCATGAAGCCACCGACCTACCTGAAGAAGGGCGACGTGATGACCCTGGGCATCCAGGGGCTGGGCGAGCAGCGGCAGGTGGTGGTGCCGTTCAAGGCCTGAGGAAGGGGCGCCGGCATCACGCTAGGCGTAACTTAAGCTTTCATTCCAGCCGGACGTGCGGGGTTTTCCCCGAAGCGCGCTAGGAATCTTCCTCTAGAAGTGGAGGGTGTTTCCTGGCCCTCGGTGCTTTCATGCAGAATAGAACGATCGTTCGTTTTATTCCTGAGCCACCATGTCCGTCACCGAATTGCCCTTGAAGCCGCCTCGCCCGCCGCGCGATGGGCGCGCCTTGCAGAAGGGGCAGCAGACCAAGGCGGCCATCGTCGATGCCGCCCTCGGGCTGGCCACGCAGATCGGCCTGGAAGGCCTGTCGATCGGGGCCTTGGCCGAAGTCACGCAGATGAGCAAGTCGGGCGTGTTCGCCCACTTCGGCTCGCGGGAGGAACTGCAGATCTCGGTGATCCGCGAGTACCACTCGCGCTTCGAGGACGAGGTGTTCTACCCCGCCATGCAGGAGCCGCGCGGGCTGCCGCGGCTGCGCGCCCTGTTCGCGAACTGGATGAAGCGAACCTCGATCGAGATCGATTCGGGCTGCATCTACATCAGCGGCGCCGTCGAGTTCGATGACCGCACCGGCCCCGTGCGCGACGCATTGGTGGGCTCGGTCAAGACCTGGCTGGCCGCGATGCGCCGCGGCGTGGTCTCGGCCCGGGAAGAGGGCCACCTGCGCCCCGACGTCGACGAAGACCAGTTGCTGTTCGAAATCCACGGGCTGATCCTGGCCCTGCACTACGAGGCCCGCTTCCTGAAGAACCCGGGCTCGATAGCCCGCGCCAACGCCGGCTTCGACAACATTCTCAGGCTGTACGGCGCGCCGCAGGCGCTGCCGGCCAGCGCGCCCGCCAAGCCCATCAAATCAACCAAGAGTTCGAAGGAGTAGTCCCCATGCCCACCTATACCCCGCCACTGCGCGACATGCGGTTCGTCATGCACGAAGTGCTGAACGTCACCGAGGAACTCCAGGCCCTGCCCAAGCATGCCGACACCGATGCCGCCACCATCGATGCGGTGCTGGAAGAGGCCGGCAAGTTCGCCGCCGAAGTGACTTTCCCGCTCAACATGAGCGGCGACGAAGAAGGTTGCAAGCTCGACCCGAAGACCCACGACGTCACCACGCCGGCCGGCTTCAAGCAGGCTTATGCGCAATTCGTGGAAGCCGGCTGGCCCGCGCTCAGCTGCGACCCCGAGTGGGGTGGCCAAGGCCTGCCGCTGGTCGTGAACCAGTGTTTCTATGAAATGCTCAACAGCGCCAACCAGGCCTGGACGATGTACCCGGGCCTCACGCACGGCGCCTACGCGGCGCTCAGCGCGCACGGCACCGACGAGCAAAAGAGGATCTACCTGCCCAGGATGACCAGCGGCGAATGGACCGGCACCATGTGCCTGACCGAGGCCCACTGCGGCACCGACCTGGGCCTGATGCGCACCAAGGCCGAGCCGCAGGCGGACGGCAGCTACCGCATCACCGGCAACAAGATATTCATCAGCGCCGGCGAGCACGACATGGCCGCCAACATCGTCCATCTGGTGCTGGCGCGGCTGCCCGATGCGCCGCCCGGCATCAAGGGCGTCAGCCTGTTCATCATCCCGAAATTCCTGGTGAACGCGGACGGCACGCTGGGCGCGCGCAACGGCATCTACTGCGGCGGCCTGGAGCACAAGATGGGCATCCACGGCAACGCCACGGCGCAGATCGTCATCGACGGCGCCGCCGGGTGGATGGTGGGCCAGCCCAACAAGGGCATGCAGGCGATGTTCGTCATGATGAATGCGGCGCGCCTGGGCGTGGGCAACCAGTCGCTCGGCCTGACCGAGGTGGCTTACCAGAACGCGCTGGCCTACGCCAAGGAGCGCATCCAGATGCGCTCGCTGTCCGGCCCCAAGGCCAAGGACATGCCGGCCGACCCGATCATCGTGCACCCCGACGTGCGCAAGATGCTGTTGACGGCCAAGGCCTATGCCGAGGGCGGCCGGGCGTTGGCGATCTTCTGCGCGGTGCTGCTGGACAAGGTGCACCATCATCCCGACGAGAAGGTGCGCAAGGACAGCGACGAGCTGCTCTCGCTGCTGACGCCGATCGTCAAGGCGTTTTCCACCGACAACGGCCACATCGCCACCAACGCCTGCATGCAGGTGTTCGGCGGCCACGGCTTCATCAAGGAATCGGGCATGGAGCAGCTGGTGCGCGACAACCGCATCAACATGATCTACGAGGGCACCAACACCATCCAGTCGCTGGACCTGCTGGGCCGCAAGGTGCTGGGCAACAACGGCGCCACGCTCAAGAAGTTCGGCAAGCTGGTGGCCCAGCTGGTGGAAGAAGAAGGCGTGAACGAGAAGATGGCCGAATTCATCAATCCCATCGCCTTCCTGGGCGAGCAGATGACCAAGCTCACCACCGAGCTGGGCTTCAAGGGCTTCCAGAACCCCGACGAAGTGGGGGCCGCGGCCGTGGACTACCTGCGCGTCGCCGGGCACCTGGTGCACGGCTATTTCTGGGCGCGCATGGCGCAGGTGGCGCTGCGCGAGATCGCTGTCGGCAACACCGATCCTTTCTACCCTGCCAAGCTGCAGACCGCGCGCTTCTACTTCGCCAAGCTGTTCCCCGAAACCGCCACGCTCATGCGCACTGCGCGCTCGGGCAGCAAGGCAGTGATGGACACAGATCTGGCGCTGGCTTGAGGATTTACTCCCTCCCCCAGAGGGGGAGGGAACAAGAGGATAAAGAATGTACAAAGAACATGATCAACGCGCCGCGGCCGAGCCGGGCGCAGCCGATGAAAGGCCGCGAACCATGAGCCGCTTCCAGGTCAAGAAAGTCGCCGTGCTGGGCGCCGGTGTCATGGGCGCGCAGATCGCCGCGCACCTCGTCAACGTGAAGGTGCCGGTGATCCTGTTCGACCTGCCGGCGAAGGAAGGCCAGAAGAACGGCATCGTCGCCCGCGCCGTGGACGGGCTGAAGAAGCATAAGCCTTCGCCCCTCGGCGTTGCAGACGATGCCGCGCTGATAGTCCAGGCCAACTACGAAGAGCACCTTACGCTGCTGCGCGATTGCGACCTCATCATCGAGGCCATCGCCGAGCGCATGGACTGGAAGCGCGATCTCT
>JAKFEZ010000123.1:0-3632 GCA_036675435.1 Ramlibacter sp.
ACGGCATCGGCGTCCACGCCTTCGGGCGTCATCACCCCGGTCAGCACGGGCGAGTAGACAGCGGGGTCGGCGCACTGGATCTCCAGACCCCAGGCATCCACTGCGGCGCGCACGCCCTCGCCCCAGCGCGCGTGCCGCGCGAACACCGCCGGCAACCCGCCATGCTCGCGCGCCAGCAGCATGTCGCAGGCTTCGGCCAGGCCGTAGAGCAGATTGGTGTTGGGTGTGTACGGCCAGTAGCCGCCCTGGTTCATCTCGATGATCTCGTCCCAGGCCCAGAACGCCTTGGGCAGCTTCGCCGCCTTGGACGCCTCGATGGCCTTGGGCGACACCGCGTTGAAGCTGATGCCCGGCGGCAGCATCAGGCCTTTCTGCGAGCCGCTGATGGTGACGTCGACGCCCCACTCGTCGTGACGGTAGTCGGCGCAGGCCAGGCCCGAGATGCTGTCCACCATCAGCAGCGCCGGATGGCGGGCGACGTCGATGGCTCGGCGCACAGCCGGAATGTCGCTGGTGACGCCGGTGGAGGTTTCGTTGTGGACCACGCACACGGCCTTGATGGCGTGCCCGGTGTCGGCCTTCAGGCGCTCCTCGATCAGGTGTGCCTGCACGCCGCGGCGCCAGCCCTCGATGCCGGGCAAGCCCAGGAATTCCGTCTTCAGGCCCAGCCGCGTGGCCATCTTGTTCCACAGGCTCGCGAAGTGGCCGGTTTCGTACATCAGCACCGCATCGCCCGGGCTCAGCACATTGGCGAGTGCCGCCTCCCAGGCGCCGGTGCCCGAGGCGGGATAGATGACGACCGGATGGCGTGTCTGGAAGATCTGCTGGATGCCCTTCAGCACCCGCAGGCCCAGCGCGCCGAACTCCGGGCCGCGGTGGTCGATGGTGGGCAGGCTCATCGCCCGCAAGATGCGGTCGGGCACCGGAGACGGACCGGGGATCTGCAGGAAATGGCGCCCCGAGGGGTGGTAATCGAGCGTCAGCATCGAAGGCCTCGCAAAAAGCAGAGGCCATTTTTGCATACAAAATTTTCATGTCAAGCGCCGACCTTCCCTTAGGTCGAATTGCCCGCCCCACAATTTGCATACAAAATAGAGGGGTGACTGCTGAAGTAATTTCCCTCCCCAAGGTCCTGCACGAACAGGTGGCCGTGCGTCTGCGGCAGATGCTGGTGGAAAACCAGATTCCACCCGGCGCCAAGCTCAACGAGCGCGAGCTGGCCGAGGTGCTGCGGGTGTCGCGCACGCCACTGCGCGAAGCGATCAGGATGCTGGCGGCCGAGGGGCTGGTGGAACTGCTGCCCAATCGCGGCGCCATCGCCGTATCGCTGAGCGAGGACGACGTGCGCCACACGTTTGAGGTGATGGCGGGGCTGGAGGCGCTGTCGGGGGAGCTTGCGGCGCAACGCATCACCGACGCCGAAATGTCCGAGATCAGGGCGATGCATTACGAGATGCTGGCGGCCTATACGCGCGGCGACCTGTCGGCCTACTATCGCCTGAACGCGCAGATTCACCGCGCCATCAACGCCGCGGCCAAGAATCCGGTGCTGAGCGCCACCTACAACCAGGTCAACGCCCGCCTGCAGGCCCTGCGCTTTCGCTCCAACCAGGACGGGCACAAGTGGCAGCGGGCGGTGCAGGAACACGAAGCCATGATCGAGGCGCTGTCGCGGCGCGATGCGGCGGCGATGCGCCAGGTGTTGCTGACCCACCTGCACAACAAGCGCGACGTGGTGCTCGACCAGTTGCGGCAGGCAACTGCGGGCACGGCGGCGGGAGCCGCCAAGTGAACGCGCCGTTGCCGCTGAAGGTGGCGCAGCTGGAGGCCGGCCGCGCTTACGACCGCGTGGCAGGAACCAGCAACGAAGTTGCCGGGCTGCTGGCCAGCCGGCTCGCTTCCGAGACCCAGGGCGAAGTGCTGTTCTCGGCGGCCGACTGCGGCCGCTACGCCACCGATGCCTCCATCTACCAGGCGATGCCGGTCGGCGTGTTCGTGCCGCACTCCAGCGACGACGTCAAGCTGGCCCTGGACATCTGCCGCGACCTGAAGGTGCCGATCATTCCGCGCGGCGCCGGCACCAGCCAGTGCGGCCAGACCGTGGGCGCGGGCCTGGTCATCGACTACTCCAAGCACGTGCGAAAGATCCTGCATTTCGATGCCACGGCCCGCACCGCCGAGGTAGAGCCCGGCATGGTGCTCGACCACCTGAACCTGGCCTTGAAGAAGCTGGGGCTGTGGTACCCGGTGGACGTGTCCACCAGCGCGCAGGCCACGCTCGGCGGCATGGCAGGCAACAACTCGTGCGGCAGCCGCAGCATCGCCTACGGCAACATGGTGCACAACGTGCTGGGCGCGCAAGCCTGGACTTCCGATGGCGAACTGCACCGGTTCGGCCGCTACGACGATTGCGTGGGCGCTGCGCGCGAGATGGGCCGCCGGGTCCAGGAGCTCGCCGCGGCGCTGGCGCCGGAGATCGACCGGCGCTGGCCCAAGGTGTTGCGGCGCGTGGGCGGCTACAACCTCGACATCTTCCGCAACCAGAGCGAGCGGCCCTACACCGGCGACGGCTCGGTCAATCTGGCGCACCTGCTGGTGGGCAGCGAAGGCACGCTGGCCCTGACCCGTTCGCTCACCCTGCAGCTGGCCGAGCTGCCCCGGGCCAAGGTGCTGGGCGTGGTGAACTTCCCGACCTTCTACAAGGCCATGGATTCGGCCCAGCACATCGTCAAGCTGGGGCAGGAAGACGGCGCCGCGGGCAGCGAACTCGCAGGCCGCGAGAGCGCGACGCTGACGGCGGTGGAACTGGTCGACCGCACCATGATCGAGCTGTCGCTGCAGAACCCGGCCTTCGCGCCGGTGATCCGCACCGCCGTCATCGGCCAGCCCGACGCCGTGCTGCTGGTGGAATTTTCCGGCCCCGACAAGGCCGCGCTGTCGCGCAGGCTCGATCGGCTGGTGGAGCTGATGGGCGACCTGGGCTTGCCCGGCTCGGTGGTACGACTGACCGAGGACGCGCCGCAGAAGAACCTGTGGGAAGTGCGCAAGGCCGGCCTCAACATCATGATGAGCCTCAAGGGCGACGGCAAGCCGGTGAGCTTCATCGAGGACTGCGCCGTGCCGCTGCAGCACCTGGCCGAATACACCGACGCGCTGACGCAGGTGTTTCGCAAGTACGGCAGCCGTGGCACCTGGTATGCACACGCCTCGGTGGGCACGCTGCACGTGCGGCCGATTCTGGACATGCGCACCGGCGGCGCGCCCAAGATGCGCGCCATCGCCGAAGAAGCCTCGGCCCTGGTGCGCAAGTACAAGGGCGCCTACAGCGGCGAGCACGGCGACGGGCTATGCCGCGGCGAATGGATAGGCTGGCAGTTCGGCCCCCGCATCAACGAGGCCTTTGCGGAGATCAAGAACCTGTTCGATCCGGCCCACCTGCTGAGCCCGCAGCGCATGGTCGCTCCGCCTCGCATGGACGACACGCGCCTGATGCGGTTTCCGCCGGGCTACCGGGTGATTCCCCTGCGCACCGCGCTCGACTGGAGCGCCTGGGACGTGCAGAACGACCCGGCCACCGAGCGCATCAGCCCCCCCGGCACCGGCGGCGACCCGGCCCAGGGCTTTGCCAAGGC
>JAKFEZ010000145.1:0-18613 GCA_036675435.1 Ramlibacter sp.
CTCAAGGAGTTCTTCGGCGCCTCGCAGCTGTCGCAGTTCATGGACCAGACCAACCCGCTGTCCGAGATCACGCACAAGCGCCGCGTCTCGGCCCTGGGCCCGGGCGGCCTGACCCGCGAGCGCGCCGGCTTCGAGGTGCGCGACGTGCACGTCACCCACTACGGCCGGGTGTGCCCGATCGAGACGCCGGAAGGCCCGAACATCGGCCTGATCAATTCGCTGGCGCTGTACGCCCGCCTGAACGAGTACGGCTTCATCGAGACGCCGTACCGCCGGGTGGTGGACGGCAAGGTGACCTACGAGATCGACTACCTGTCGGCCATCGAGGAAGGCAAGTACGTGATCGCCCAGGCCAACGCGGCGCTCGACGAGCAGGGCCGCCTGACCGGCGACCTGGTCTCCGCGCGCGAGCGCGGCGAGTCGATCCTGGTGTCGGCCGACCGCATCCAGTACATGGACGTGTCGCCGGCGCAGATCGTGTCGGTGGCGGCTTCGCTGGTGCCCTTCCTGGAACACGACGACGCCAACCGCGCGCTGATGGGCGCCAACATGCAGCGCCAGGCCGTGCCGGTGCTGCGCCCCGAGAAGGCCTACGTCGGCACCGGCATTGAGCGCGTCTCCGCGATCGACTCCGGCACCGTCGTCACCGCCAACCGCGGCGGCGTGGTCGACTACGTCGATGCCACCCGCATCGTGGTGCGCGTGAACGATGCGGAAGCCCAGGCCGGTGAAGTCGGCGTGGACATCTACAACCTGATCAAGTACCAGCGTTCCAACCAGAACACCAACATCCACCAGCGCCCGATCGTCAAGCGCGGCGACAAGATCGCCAAGGGCGACGTGGTGGCCGATGGCGCGTCCACCGACCTGGGCGAGCTGGCGCTCGGCCAGAACATGCTGGTGGCGTTCATGCCCTGGAACGGCTACAACTTCGAGGATTCGATCCTGATCAGCGAGCGCGTGGTCGCCGACGACCGCTACACCTCGATCCACATCGAGGAACTGGTGGTGATGGCGCGCGACACCAAGCTGGGCGCCGAGGAAATCACCCGCGACATCCCGAACCTGTCCGAGCAGCAGCTCAACCGCCTGGACGAGAGCGGCATCATCTACGTGGGCGCCGAGGTCATGCCGGGCGACACGCTGGTGGGCAAGGTCACTCCGAAGGGCGAGACCACGCTGACGCCGGAAGAAAAACTGCTGCGCGCGATCTTCGGCGAGAAGGCCTCCGACGTGAAGGACACCTCGCTGCGCGTCGACCAGGGCTCGCAGGGCACGGTGATCGACGTGCAGGTGTTCACCCGCGAAGGCATCCAGCGCGACAAGCGCGCCCAGCAGATCATCGACGACGAGCTCAAGCGCTTCCGCCTGGACCTGAACGACCAGCTGCGCATCGTCGAGGCCGACGCGTTCGACCGCATCGAGAAGCTGCTGACCGGCAAGGTCGCCAACGGCGGCCCGCAGAAGCTGGCGCGCGGCACCACGATCGACAAGGCCTACCTGCAGTCGATCGAGAAGTACCACTGGTTCGACGTCCGCCCGGCCGACGACGACGTGGCCGCCCAGCTCGAGTCGATCAAGAACTCGATCGAGCAGCAGCGCCACAACTTCGACCTGGCCTTCGAGGAAAAGCGCAAGAAGCTGACCCAGGGCGACGAGCTGCCGGCCGGCGTGCTCAAGATGGTCAAGGTCTACCTGGCCGTCAAGCGCCGCCTGCAGCCGGGCGACAAGATGGCCGGGCGCCACGGCAACAAGGGCGTGGTCTCCAAGATCGTGCCGGTCGAGGACATGCCCTACATGGCCGACGGCACGCCGTGCGACATCGTGCTCAACCCGCTGGGCGTGCCCTCGCGCATGAACGTGGGCCAGGTGCTGGAAGTGCACCTGGGCTGGGCCGCCAAGGGCATCGGCCAGCGCATCGGCGACATGCTGCAGCAGGAGGCGCGCGTCACCGAGCTGCGCAAGTTCCTGGACGAGGTGTACAACCGCTCGGGCCACAAGGAGGACGTCGGCAGCATGTCCGACGAGCAGGTGCTCGAGATGGCCGGCGAACTCGCCAAGGGGGTGCCGTTCGCGACCCCGGTGTTCGACGGCGCCTCGGAGACCGAGATCCGCAACATGCTGCACCTGGCGTTCCCCGAGGAGGCCGCACAGCGCAAGGGCCTGGTCGCCACCCGCACCCAGGCGCACCTGTACGACGGCCGCAGCGGCGACCCGTTCGAGCGCCCGGTCACGGTGGGCTACATGCACGTGCTCAAGCTGCACCACCTGGTGGACGACAAGATGCACGCCCGTTCCACCGGCCCGTACAGCCTGGTCACCCAGCAGCCGCTGGGCGGCAAGGCGCAGTTCGGCGGCCAGCGCTTCGGCGAGATGGAAGTGTGGGCGCTGGAGGCCTACGGCGCGGCCTACACGCTGCAGGAGATGCTGACCGTCAAGTCCGACGACGTGCAGGGCCGCACCAAGGTGTACGAGTCCATCGTCAAGGGCGAGCACGCCATCGAAGCCGGCATGCCGGAGTCGTTCAACGTCCTGGTCAAGGAGATCAGGTCGCTGGGTCTCGACATGGAACTGGAACGGTCTTAATTAGGGAAGGATTGAGTCCATGAAATCACTACTCGACCTGTTCAAGCAATTCACGCCCGACGAGCATTTCGATGCCATCAAGATCGGGATGGCCTCGCCGGAGAAGATCCGTTCGTGGTCCTTCGGCGAAGTCAAGAAGCCCGAGACGATCAACTACCGCACCTTCAAGCCGGAACGCGACGGCCTGTTCTGCGCCAAGATCTTCGGCCCGATCAAGGACTACGAGTGCCTGTGCGGCAAGTACAAGCGCCTGAAGCACCGCGGCGTGATCTGCGAGAAGTGCGGCGTCGAAGTCACGCAGACCAAGGTGCGCCGCGAGCGCATGGGCCACATCGACCTGGCCGCGCCCTGCGCCCACATCTGGTTCCTGAAATCCCTGCCTTCGCGCCTGGGCCTGGTGCTGGACATGACGCTGCGCGACATCGAGCGCGTGCTGTACTTCGAGGCCTACGTCATCACCGATCCCGGCATGACCCCGCTGAAGAAGTTCGGCATCATGTCCGAGGACGACTACGAGGCCAAGCGCAAGGAACACGGTGACGAGTTCGTCGCCAAGATGGGCGCCGAAGGCATCAAGGACCTGCTCGAAGGCATCGACATCGACCTCGAGATCGAGAAGCTGCGCGGCGACCTGACCGGCTCCGAAGTCAAGGTCAAGAAGAACGCCAAGCGCCTGAAGGTGCTGGAAGCGTTCAAGAAGTCGGGCATCAAGCCCAACTGGATGGTGATGGACGTGCTGCCGGTGCTGCCGCCGGACCTGCGTCCGCTGGTGCCGCTGGACGGCGGCCGTTTCGCCACCTCCGACCTGAACGACCTGTACCGGCGCGTCATCAACCGCAACTCGCGCCTCAAGCGCCTGCTGGAGTTGAAGGCGCCCGAGATCATCGCGCGCAACGAAAAGCGCATGCTGCAGGAGGCCGTGGACAGCCTGCTGGACAACGGCCGTCGCGGCAAGGCCATGACGGGCGCCAACAAGCGCGCGCTGAAGTCGCTGGCCGACATGATCAAGGGCAAGAGCGGCCGCTTCCGCCAGAACCTGCTGGGCAAGCGCGTCGACTACTCGGGTCGCTCGGTCATCACCGTGGGCCCGACCTTGAAGCTGCACCAGTGCGGCCTGCCCAAGCTGATGGCGCTGGAGCTGTTCAAGCCCTTCATCTTCTCGCGGCTGGAGGCGATGGGCATCGCCACCACCATCAAGGCGGCCAAGAAGGAAGTGGAATCCGGCACGCCGGTGGTCTGGGACATCCTCGAGGAGGTGATCAAGGAGCACCCGATCATGCTGAACCGGGCGCCCACGCTGCACCGGCTGGGCATCCAGGCGTTCGAGCCGATCCTGATCGAAGGCAAGGCCATCCAGCTGCACCCGCTGGTGTGCGCCGCCTTCAACGCCGACTTCGACGGCGACCAGATGGCCGTGCACGTGCCGCTGTCGGTGGAAGCGCAGATGGAAGCCCGCACGCTGATGCTGGCGTCCAACAACGTGCTGTTCCCCGCCAACGGCGAGCCGTCCATCGTGCCCTCTCAGGACGTGGTGCTGGGTCTCTACTACACCACGCGCGAGCGCATCAATGCCAAGGGCGAGGGCATGATCTTCGCCGACGTCGGCGAGGTGCAGCGCGCGCTGGACTCGGGCACCGTCGAGCTGACCGCCAAGGTCAGCGTGCGCCTGACCGAGTGGGCCAGGGACAGGACCACCGGCGAATTCGCGCCGTCCACCAGCCTGGTGGACACCACCGTGGGCCGCTCGCTGCTGTCGGAGATCCTGCCCAAGGGCCTGCCGTACGCGCTGATCAACAAGGCGCTCAAGAAGAAGGAGATCAGCAAGCTGATCAACGCCTCCTTCCGCAAGTGCGGCCTGAAGGAGACCGTGGTCTTCGCCGACAAGCTGCTGCAGAACGGCTTCCGCCTGGCTACCAAGGCCGGCATCTCGATCGGCATCGACGACATGCTGGTGCCCCAGGAGAAGTACCGCATCATCGAGGACGCCGAGAAGGAAGTGAAGGACATCGAGCAGCAGTACGTCTCGGGCCTGGTCACCGCCGGCGAGCGCTACAACAAGGTGGTCGACATCTGGGGCAAGGCGGGCGACGCCGTGTCCAAGGTGATGATGGACCAGCTGCGCAAGGAAAGGACCATCGACCGCCACGGCAACGAAGTGGACCAGGAGTCCTTCAACTCCATCTACATGATGGCGGACTCCGGCGCCCGTGGCTCGGCCGCCCAGATCCGGCAGCTCGCGGGCATGCGCGGCCTGATGGCCAAGCCGGACGGCTCGATCATCGAGACGCCGATCACGGCCAACTTCCGCGAAGGCCTGAACGTGCTGCAGTACTTCATCTCCACGCACGGCGCCCGCAAGGGCCTGGCCGACACGGCGCTGAAGACCGCCAACTCCGGCTACCTGACGCGCCGCCTGGTCGACGTGACGCAGGACCTGGTCGTCACCGAAAACGACTGCGAGACCACCGATGGTTCGCTGATGCGCGCCATCGTCGAGGGCGGCGAGGTGATCGAGTCGCTGCGTGACCGCATCCTGGGCCGTACCGCGGCCGAGGACGTGCTGCACCCGGAGAGCCGGCAGGTCATCGTGCCGGCCGGCAACATGCTGGACGAGGACGCGATCGAGGAGCTGGAAGCCGCCGGCGTCGACGAGGTGAAGGTCCGCACCGCGCTGACCTGCGCCACCCGCTTCGGCCTGTGCGCCAAGTGCTACGGCCGCGACCTCGGCCGCGGCGGGCTGGTGAACGTCGGCGAGGCGGTCGGCGTGATCGCCGCCCAGTCGATCGGCGAGCCCGGCACGCAGCTGACCATGCGCACGTTCCACATCGGCGGCGCCGCCTCGCGTGCGGCCATCGCCTCCAGCGTGGAAGCCAAGTCCAACGGCGTGATCGGCTTCAACAGCACGATGCGCTACGTGACCAACGGCAAGGGCGAACTGGTGGTGATCGCCCGCTCCGGCGAGGTCATCATCCACGACGAGCACGGTCGCGAGCGCGAGCGGCACAAGGTGCCGTACGGCGCCACGCTGACGGTGAAGGCCGACCAGCAGGTCAAGGCCGGCACCATCCTGGCCAACTGGGATCCGCTGACCCGCCCGATCATCACGGAGTTCGCCGGCCAGGTGAAGTTCGAGAACGTCGAGGAAGGCCTGACGGTGGCGCGCCAGGTCGACGAGGTCACCGGCCTGTCGACGCTGGTCGTGATCGACCCGAAGCGCCGCGGCTCGGCCAAGGTGGTGCGCCCGCAGGTCAAGCTGATCGACGCGTCGGGTGCCGAGGTGAAGATCCCCGGCACCGACCACGCGGTGACCATCGGCTTCCAGGTCGGCGCCCTGATCCAGGTGCGCGACGGCCAGGACGTGGCGCCCGGCGAAGTGCTGGCCCGCATCCCGATCGAAGGCCAGAAGACCCGCGACATCACGGGCGGCCTGCCGCGCGTGGCCGAGCTGTTCGAGGCCCGTTCGCCCAAGGACAAGGGCATGCTGGCCGAGATGACCGGCACGGTGTCGTTCGGCAAGGAGACCAAGGGCAAGATCCGGCTGGTCATCACCGATCCGGAAGGCAACGAGTGGTCCGAGCTGGTGCCCAAGGAGAAGAACGTCCTGGTGCACGAAGGCCAGGTGGTCAACAAGGGCGAGAGCATCGTGGACGGCCCGGCCGACCCGCAGGACATCCTGCGCCTGCTGGGCATGGAAGAACTGGCCCGCTACATCGTCGACGAGGTGCAGGACGTGTACCGCCTGCAGGGCGTGAAGATCAACGACAAGCACATCGAGGTGATCGTTCGCCAGATGCTGCGCCGCGTCGTGGTCGAGAACCCGGGCGAGTCCGGCTACATCGCCGGCGAGCAGGTCGAGCGCTCCGAGATGCTGGACACCAACGACGCCCTGCGCGCCGACAGCAAGGTGCCCGCCACCTACAGCAACCTGCTGCTGGGCATCACCAAGGCCTCGCTGTCGACCGACTCGTTCATCTCCGCGGCGTCCTTCCAGGAAACCACGCGCGTGCTGACCGAGGCGGCCATCATGGGCAAGCGCGACGAGCTGCGCGGCCTGAAGGAGAACGTCATCGTCGGCCGCCTGATCCCGGCGGGCACCGGCATGGCCTACCACCAGGCGCGCAAGGCCAAGGACCAGATGGACGAGGCCGAGCGCCGCGCCATCGCTGACGCCGAAGCGGCCGAGCTGGCCGGCGTGACGGCCGAAGCCGGTGGACCGGAAGCCGAGGGCGGCCCGACCGAGTAAGCGCTTCGCTTCCGGTCTGTCCCCGAAGCTTTTCTGATCGGTCGAGGACAGAGCGGCACGTGCGCTTCGCGCACTTCTCCGGTCTGTCCCCGAAGCTTCACTACACTGGGCGCCCCATCCGCACATGCGGGTGGGGCGCTTTTTCATTGCTTGCCCGCATGTCCAACTCCGTCATGACCTGGGTCGCCGCGGCCGTGCTGCTGTTCTGGGCCGTGGGCGCCTACAACCGGCTGGTGCGCCTGCGTGGCGATGCCGGCGCCAGCTTCGCCGACCTCGACACGGAGCTCGCGCGCCAGGTGCAGCTGGTGCAGCAGCTGCTGCCCGATGACGGGGAGCACCCGGCCTCGCTGTTCGACGGCATGGAGGGCTCGTTCTGGGGCGGCCTGCAGGGCGCGGCGGCGCAGCTGGAAGCCTCGTTGGCTTCGGCGCGCCACAAGCCGCTGGATCCGGACCGGATCGCGGCGCTGGCGGCCGCGCAGTCGGTGCTGGCCATGGCCTGGGAGCGCGCCGAGCGCGAGGATGCACACGACCTCGCCGGTCCGCGCCTGCCCGAGACCCTGACCGTGCGGCGCGCGCATATGACCGCACAGTGCGCGGCCGCCGCCGAGCGATTCACCGGGGCCGTGCAGGCGTACAACGACGGCATCGCCCAGTTCCCGGCCTTGCTGCTGGCCTGGCTGTTCGGCTTCCGCCCCGGTCGCGGCATCGAAGCGATGCCGGGCATCCGCGCAACGGCTCTCTGAGCCACGGATTGGGCCCACACGCATGCCGGCACCGCCGTCCCGCCCATCCGGGCCCAGCGAGCGCGGGGCCGGTTCCTCGCTTCCCCTCTGGCGGCAACTGCAGGCCGCGGCTTCCGTGGTGCAGGCGGTGCGCGCAGGCGAGTCGGCCACGCCGGCGCTGGCGCGCGTACCGGCCGACCTGCGCGCAGCCGCGCAGGCGCTGTCCTTCCACGCGCTGCGGCAGATGGGCCGCGCCGAGGCGCTGCGGCGGCAATTGGCCCGTCGCGTCCCGCCAGCCGACGCCGATGCGCTGCTGTGCACCGCGCTGGCCCTGTGCTGGCGCGAGGCCGGGGCGCCGTATGAGCCCTTCACGCTGGTCGACCAGGCGGTGGAAGCGGCCAAGCGCTCGCCGGCCACGGCGGCGCAGTCCGCCTTCCTCAACGCCTGCCTGCGCCGGTTCCTGCGCGAGCGCGACAAGTTGGTGGCGACCACCGACGGCGACCCGGTCGCGATGTGGAACCATCCGCGCTGGTGGATCGAGCGCCTGCAAAAGGACCACCCGCAGCAATGGCAGGCCATCCTGCGGGCCGGCAACAGCCAGCCGCCGATGACACTGCGGGTCAACGTGCGGCGCAGCAACCGGCCGGCGCTGCTGCAGTCCTGGCGCGATGCCGGCATGGAAGCGTCGGCCATTGGCGAGGACGGCCTCACGCTGGCGAAACCGCGCCCCGTGCAGGACATCCCCGGGTTCCGCGAAGGGCGGGTGTCGGTCCAGGACGCAGCCGCCCAGCTGGCGGCGCCGCTGCTGCTGGAGGGCCTGCTGCCATCGCCCGGGCAGCCCTTGCGCCTGCTCGATGCCTGCGCGGCGCCCGGCGGCAAGACGGCCCACCTGCTGGAGCGGGTCGACGCCGACCTCACGGCGCTCGAAGTCGACCCGCAGCGCGCCGAGCGCATAGCCGACACCCTCCAGCGGCTGGGCCTGTCGGCTCGCATCGTCACCGCCGATGCCGGCGCGGTGCACGACTGGTGGGACGGGCAACCTTTCGACGGCATCCTGCTGGACGCACCCTGCACCGCATCGGGCATCGTGCGCCGCCATCCCGACGTGCGCTGGTTGCGCCGACCGGGCGACGTGGCCCGGCTCGCGGCGCAGCAGGACCGGCTGCTGGAGGCACTGTGGCCCTTGCTGCGCCCCGGCGGCCGCCTGCTGTACTGCACCTGCTCGGTGTTCCGCGAGGAGGGCGAGCAGCGCGTGCAGGCGTTTGTTGCACACAACAAAGCGGCGGTTTTGCTGCCGGCGCCGGGCCATTTGCTGCCCTCATCGGCGGCCGCGGGCGAAGCCGTCCGGGACAATCCGGAGGGTGACCACGACGGGTTCTTCTACGCGCTGCTGGAAAAGCGCGCTGCGCCGGCTGCTTGAGCGCGGCTGGGGCGCGCTTGCGCTGGCCTTGGCGCTGGCCCTGGCAGCCGCGCCCGCCCGCGCCGAAGTCGCGGAGGTCACGCAGTTGCGGCTGGAGCGATCCGAAGAAGGGGTGCTGCTGAGCGCCAGCGTGCGATTCGAGTTGCCGCCGCCGGTGGAGGACGCGCTGCTCAAGGGCATCCCGATGTTCTTCGTGGCGGATGCCTCGCTGCTGCGCGACCGTTGGTACTGGTACGACAAGCACGTGGCCGGCGCTTCTCGCTACATGCGGCTGTCCTACCAGCCGCTCACGCGCCGCTGGCGCTTGCAGGTGTCGCCCACGCCGATCGGCAGCTCGGGCCTGGCGCTCGGCCAGACCTTCGACAGCCAGGAGGAGGCCTTGGCCGCCATCCAGCACGTCTCGCGCTGGAAGATCGCCGAGCTCGCGGACCTGGAGCCGGACGCCCGCTACAGCGTGGACTTCCGCTTCCGGCTCGACGTGTCGCAGCTGCCGCGGCCGTTCCAGATCGGCGCCGTCGGACAGTCCGACTGGAGCCTGACCGCCGCGCGCACGCAGCGGCTGGCGCTGGAGAACGTCCGCTGATGGACCCGCAGGCTTCGGGCCCGCCGCGGCCCACTTTCGGCAGCCAGCGCGCGGTGCGCTGGGCCCTGCTGGTGGGCGCCGCGGTGGTGACCGCGATCGGCATCGTGCTGCTGTTCCTGCTGACGCAAGCCACCGGCAACCGCGAGCTGTACGAGCGCAACTACGGCCGCCTGTTCGCGCTGAACATGGTGGTGGCCGGACTGCTGCTGCTGGTGATCGGCTGGGTGGTGGTGCGGCTGTGGTCGCGGGTGCGGCGCGGCAAGTTCGGCAGCCGGCTGCTGGTCAAGCTGGCCATGATCTTCGCGCTGGTGGGCTTCCTGCCCGGGCTGCTGATCTACGTGGTGTCGTACCAGTTCGTCTCGCGCTCGATCGAGAGCTGGTTCGACGTGAAGGTGGAAGGGGCGCTCGATGCGGGACTGAGCCTGGGCCGCTCGACACTGGACACACTGGCGGCCGATCTCGCCAACAAGACCCGCATCGCCGCCACCCAGCTGGCCGAGGTGCCCGACACTTCGGCGCCGCTGGCCATGGAGCGCATGCGCGAGCAACTCGCCGCCAACGACCTGATCCTGTGGAGCGGCAACGGCCAGCTGGCCGCCAGCGCGGGGCAGTCGCGCTTCCTGCTCAACCCCGAGCGACCGACGCCGCAGCAATTGCGGGCGGCACGCAACCAGCGATCCATGTCCGTCATCGAGGGGCTGGAGGATCCCAGCCCCGGCGCAGTGAGCCAGGCTCGCATCAAGGCCCTGGCGGTGGTGCCCAGCGGCCTCGGCCTGGTGGGCGAGCCCCGGGTGCTGCAAGCCACCCAGAGCCTGCCGCCCACCCTGGTAGCCAATGCGATCGCGGTGCAGGAGGCCTATCGCGAGTACCAGGAGCGCGCGCTGGCGCGCGAGGGGCTGCGCCGCATGTACATCGGCACGCTGACGCTGAGCCTGTTCCTGGCCGTGTTCGGCGCGGTCTTCCTGGCGGTGCTGCTGGGCAACCAGCTCGCCCGGCCGCTGCTGTTGCTGGCGGCCGGCGTGCGCGAGGTGGCGGCGGGCGACCTGTCGCCCAAGCCGGTGCTGCTGGGCAAGGACGAACTGGGCGGGCTGACGCGGTCGTTCGCCGAAATGACGCAGCAGCTCGCCGACGCGCGCACGGCCGTCGACCAGAGCATGGTGCAGGTCAACGCCGCCCGTGCGCACCTGCAGACCATCCTGGACAACCTGACCGCCGGCGTGATCGTGCTGGACGAGCAGGGCCGCATCGACACCGCCAATCCCGGGGCCGCGCGCATCCTGCGCGTGCCGCTGTCCACGCACCAGGGCCAGCCGCTCGCCGCCGTGCCGGGGCTGGAGGCGTTCGGCGCCGCACTGCTGGCGCAGTTCGAGGAGTTCATCAACGAGCAGCGTCCGCAGGGGCCGGACCACTGGCAGCAGTCGTTCGAGCTCAACCCGGCGCAGGCCGGCTCGCCGGCGCAGAGCTCGGCCATCACGCTGGTGGCGCGGGGCGCGCTGATGCCGGGCGACGAGCCGGGCACCACGGCCCGGCTGGTGGTGTTCGACGACATCTCGGAGATCGTCTCGGCCCAGCGGGCGCAGGCCTGGGGCGAGGTGGCGCGGCGGCTGGCGCACGAGATCAAGAACCCGCTGACGCCGATCCAGCTGTCGGCCGAGCGGCTGGCGCACAAGCTGGGCAACAAGGTGGCCGAGCCCGAGCGCGCCGTGCTGCACAAGTCGGTGCAGACCATCGTCGACCAGGTCGACGCGATGAAGCGGCTGGTCAACGAGTTCCGCGACTACGCGCGCCTGCCGGCGGCCGAGCTCAAGCCGCTGGACCTGAACGGCCTGCTGTCCGACGTGCTGCACCTGTACGTGCGCGAGGGCGAGGCCGGCGCAGGCGCCCACGTGCCGGTGCGGGCCGAACTCGATCCGGCGTGCCCGCCCATCCTGGGCGACGCGCAGCAGCTGCGGCAGGTGGTCCACAACCTGCTGCAGAACGCGCAGGACGCCACCGAAGGCTCGGCGCGCAAGGAGGTGCTGGTGCGCACGCAGTGGAATGCCGCCAACCGGCGCGTGCGGCTGCTGGTGCAGGACAGCGGCACCGGCTTTCCCGACTACATCCTCAAGCGCGCGTTCGAGCCTTACGTCACGACCAAGGACAAGGGCACCGGGCTGGGCCTGGCGGTGGTCAAGAAAATCGCCGACGAGCATGGCGCGCGCATCGACGTGAAGAACCGGGTCGAGGAGGGCGTCGTCCTGGGGGCTCAAGTCTCGCTATCATTCGCAGTTGCAGCGTGACAACACCTTGCGGCGCTGCATTCGAAAGCAACATGGCAAATATTCTGGTGGTCGACGACGAACTGGGGATCCGGGACCTGCTGTCGGAGATCCTCAACGACGAAGGCCACACGGTGGAGCTGGCGCAGAACGCTGCCCAGGCGCGCTCCGCCCGTGCCGCCACCCGGCCCGACCTGGTGCTGCTGGACATCTGGATGCCGGACACCGACGGCGTCACGCTGCTCAAGGAATGGTCCAGCACCGGCCAGCTGACCATGCCCGTGATCATGATGAGCGGCCACGCCACCATCGAGACCGCCGTCGAGGCCACCAAGATCGGCGCCCAGTCCTTCCTCGAGAAGCCGATCACGCTGCAGAAGCTGCTCAAGGCGGTGGAGGCGGCGCTGTCGCGCGAGTCGGCCGGCGGCAACGGCCCGGTGCTGCGACCCAAGCCCGGTCCCGGCTACATCTCGCCACCGCCCGCGGCGATGGCCGACCTGACGGTGGAAGCCGCCATGACCGGCGGCCAGACCATCCCGGCGCCGGTGGAGATGGGCCCGCAGGCGCGCCAGACCTTCGAGCTGGACAAGCCCCTGCGCGACGCGCGCGACGAGTTCGAGAAGTGTTACTTCGAGTTCCACCTGGCCAAGGAAGGCGGCTCCATGACCCGCGTGGCCGAGAAAACCGGACTGGAACGCACGCACCTTTACCGCAAGCTCAAGCAGCTGGGCGTGGACCTCTCGCGCGGAAAGCGCACAGGGGGCTAGGCTATAATTTCCGGCTCACGGCCCGGTAGCTCAGTTGGTAGAGCAGCGGATTGAAAATCCGCGTGTCGGTGGTTCGATTCCGCCCCAGGCCACCACCTTTGAAACCCGCATGGAATCCTGATTTCATGCGGGTTTCGTCTTTCCGATGCGCTTGCCCGCTGGCCTGATCCGCGTGCTCCTGGGGTAGCTCGTGTACTGGTCTCGCTCTTCGTGCCAGGCTACAAGAAGAGGGCACAAAGTGTCTCTCTACAATCGAGGGTAGACACCCTACCTGATCACGCACTTGGCGCCACGGCACCGGAAGACGCGTGCCAGCCCGCGAGGGGCACCCACCACTCCTATGGCAGATTCCTTTTCGTACGAACAACTGATCGCGTCCGGCGAGGGGCGGCTCTTCTCGCCCGACAGCGGCCGTCTGCCGCTGCCGCCGATGCTGATGTTCGACCGCATCACCCATATCGACAGCGACGGCGGAGCACACGGCCTGGGCCTGATTCGCGCCGAACTCGACGTGCGTCCCGATCTGTGGTTTTTTGCCTGCCATTTCCAGGGCGATCCCGTCATGCCGGGCTGCCTGGGGCTGGATGCGATGTGGCAGTTGATCGGTTTCTACCTGACCTGGCTGCGCTTGCCGGGCCGGGGGCGCGCGCTGGGTGCGGGCGAGGTCAAGTTCACCGGCGAAGTGGGGCCTGGCGCCAGGCTCGTCACCTACGAGATCGATATCAAGCGCGTCATCAAGCGCAAACTCGTTATGGCCATCGGCGATGCCCGCCTGCTGGTCGACGGCCAGGAAATCTACGTGGCGAACGACCTGCGTGTCGGCCTGTTCAAGAAGGACGACGCCCCGGCTGCTGCCCCAGCGACAGGAGAGACTTCATGAGACGCGTGGTGATCACGGGCACGGGCATCGTCTCGTGCATTGGCAACGACAAGGCGACGGTCACCGCGTCGCTGCGGGACAGCCGACCGGGCATCCGCGCCATGCCGGAATTTGCCGAAATGGGCCTGCGCAGCCAGGTGGCAGGCGTGCCGCAGATCGATCTGGAAGCGCTGATCGACCGCAAGCAGTTGCGTTTCATGGGCGACGCCGCGGCGTATGCGCATGTGTCGCTGCAGGACGCCATCGCCGAATCGGGGCTGACGCCCGGGCAGGTGTCGCACCCGCGCACCGGCCTCATCATGGGTTCGGGCGGCGGCTCGCCGGCCAACCAGATCGAGTCGGCCGACATCCTGCGCAGCAAGGGCATTCGCCGTGTCGGGCCCTACCAGGTGACGCGTTGCATGAGCTCCACGGTGTCGGCCTGCCTCTCGACCAACTTCGCCATCAAGGGCATCAACTACTCCATCACCTCGGCCTGCAGCACCTCGGCGCACTGCATTGGCGCTGCCGCGCAGCAGATCGCGTGGGGCATGCAGGACGTGATGTTTGCCGGTGGGGGCGAGGAAGTCAGCTGGGGAATGGGCATGTTGTTCGATGCCATGGGCGCGATGTCCAGCGCCTACAACGCGACGCCCGAGAAAGCCTCGCGCGCCTACGATGCCAACCGCGACGGTTTCGTGCTCTCCGGGGGCGGCGGCGCCGTGGTCTTGGAGAGCCTGGAGCACGCACAGGCGCGCGGCGCCACCATCCTGGGAGAAGTCGTCGGCTTTGGCGCGACCTCCGATGGAGCCGATATGGTCGCGCCCTCGGGCGACGGCGCGATTGCCTGCATGCGGCAGGCGATTGCCGGGCTCGAGCAGCCGATCGATTACATCAACACCCACGGCACTTCGACGCCGGTGGGCGACGTACCGGAGCTGCGCGCCATCAAGGCCGTGTTTGGCGACGCGATTCCACGGTTCTCGTCCACCAAATCGCTCACCGGCCACTCGCTGGGCGCTACCGGCGTGCAGGAAGCGATCTATTGCCTGCTCATGCTGCAGCAGGGTTTCATCGCCGGCTCGGCCAACATCGAAACCCTGGACCCGGCCGCCGAAGGCATGCCGCTGGTGCGCACCACGGTGGATGCGCCGATCCGCACGGCGCTCTCCAACAGCTTTGGTTTTGGCGGCACCAACGCCAGCCTGGTGCTGCGCCGCTGGGACGGCGCCTGAAAGGCCGGGTGCCCCTGCGCCTTGGCGCCAGTTGCACCTGACCCAGCGGCTGAACGAGGAAGTCTGACCGGTTGCCCCATGCCGTTGTTGCACGGCATCGGGACGTCAGTAGGGCAATAGCCCGATAGGGCCAGTCACTGCGCTTTCAGGCGCGCACAATCCCCCAAGTCATCGTGGAGAGGAAGCCATGAAAGGATTCCTGTCGCGCTTCGCCCCGCTCCTGCTGGAGTCGGAGCCCTTGGCCGCGGGCATCGCAGGGGCTGCGCTCCTGCTGGTGATCTGGTTCTCGGGGTACTGACCTCGGAGCGCAATTGCGACTTCAGCCGCTCGCTTGCGCCGCGGGCGGGCGCATCAGTTCGCGCGTCGCGTGGGCCAGCCAGGCGATGCCCACGACGGCACAAGCCGCGATCAACCCCTGCCCTACCCGGATCTGGTCGTCCAGCAGGTAGGCGTTGCATACCCGCAATGGCGAGTCGATGAAGAGTTGCCCCGCCATGGCGGTCATCGGCAGCATGTTGCCCAGGAAGAAGAACTGCCCCAGCAGCCCCGACCTGGCCCACGACAGCCGCAGCGCCGCGCCGGCGGCGAGCAGGGCGATCCACTTCGCCACCTCGATCCGCATGTCCACCAGGGCAAGGTCCAGCAGGCGCGGAATCATCAGCAGTGCCAACAGCAGGGCGGCGGCGAGCAGGCCGGTGAGGCCGTAGGCGTTCCAGCGCTGCAGCCTGTCTTCGACCGGGCTTGGCAGGCTGCCCGTCAGCAGATAGCCCGCCAGCACGACCAGCGGGAACTGCAGCAGCATGTGCAGGCTCATGCTGCCTTCCAGCAGCTGCCGCGCCGGCGGCAGTGCGAGCACGAGGAGCAAGCCGCAGGCAAGGCTGGGTGCCCACCGGCGCAGAAGCGCAAGCCGCACCATCACAGCTGACCCTCGGCAGCCAGATGCCGCGCGTAGTCCAGCGCCATCTGCTGCTCCGCCAGGTCGAAGATGCGGATCAGCCGCCCCTGTGCATCGACCACCAGCAGCGCGCCGTTGTGCTGGAAGTCACCGCGGCCGTCCGGCACCACCACGACCTGGAACAGGTCCAACAGCTGCCGGGTGTCCGCAGCGCCCGGCACGCGCACGAAGCGCCAGAGCGCAGGGTCGGCGTTCATCAGCTTGGTCGAATACCACTGCAGCCGCTCCACCGTGTCGCGCTTCGGATCGAACGTGACGGACAACAGTCGTACGCCGGCACCCCTGGGCTCCTCGCGCAACGTCGCCTGCATCTGCTGGAAGGTGTTGCCCAGCGCGAGGCACAGGCTCTCGCAGTGGGTGTAGATGAACTCGACGATCGTGACGTGGCCGCTGCCGGCCAGCAACTCGCGCAGGTCGCGCTCCGCGACGTGCGCCCCCTGGATCGGAACGGCGGGGACGGCTACCGGTTGCTGCAGCACCTCCAGGCGCCGAGCGCCTTCTGCGGTCCACACCTGGAAGCCGTGCGTGAGCCAGCCGGCGCCGAACCAGGCCCCCAGCGCCAGCACGGCACAGGCAATGGACGTGCGCAGCATCAGCCTGCCTCGACCTTGGCCGGCCGATGGATGCGGATGCGCCGGGGCGCCCCCGGCGCAGGCGGCAGCACGTCGGCCAGGGTGTGCGAGTCCAGGTAGTCCATGAACTGGTGCAGCGCGCCGTCCATGATGCCGGTCAGCTCGCAGTTGCCCGTGAGCGAACAGGTGTTCCCGGTGGAGAAGCACTCCACGATGAAGAAATCGGGCTCCATGGTGCGCACCACGTCCCCCAGCCGGATCTGCTCCGGCGCGCGGGCCAGCTGGATGCCGCCGCCCTTGCCCCGCGAGGTCTGCAGCCAACCCGCCAGCGCGAGTTGATGGGTGATCTTCATCAGGTGGGTCTCGGAAATCCGGTACACATTGGCCACCTCGGCGATGTTGCAACGCCGCTCCGGGTGCTGCGCCACGTAGATCAGCAGGCGCACCGCGTAGTCGGTCATGTGCGCGAGCCGCATGGCGCCCTTTCGCGATCAGTTGCTGCCGGCGGCCAGCGCCTTCAGCCCGGCGTCGCCGTCGAACGGCTGGTCGCGGACGACCGCCTTGCGCTCGGCGGCGAACAGCGTGGCATCCACCGGCTCGGCCTTGTTCGACCAGCTCGAGCGCACGTAGCTGGCCACTGCCGCCAGTTCCGCGTCACCGAGCTGCGCAAACGCCGGCATCGCGCCCTTGTAGGTGGCGCCTTTCACCGTCAATTCGCCGGCGACGCCGTGCAGCAGGATGTTGGCCAACACGCGCGGCTCGCCGCTGACCCACTCGGACCCGTCCAGCGGCGGGAACACGTTCGGCAGTCCGGCGCCGGTGGCCTGGTGGCAGGCCACGCAGTTGGCGGTGTAGACCTGCTTGCCGTCGACGACGGCGCCGGCCGGGGGACCCGACAGATCCGCCACGGTGCGCTGGTCGCCCAGCGCGGCCGCGCCGAACGGCTCGGACAACAGGATGTAGCCGACGCCGGCCAGAACCATCGCCAGCGTCACGCCGGCCACGATCAAGGGGATCGGCTGGCTGCGCTCGGTCGGTTCGGCCTCTTCGCGCAGCTGCGCCGGCGTGGGTGGGGGGGCTTGTGTGGCCATGCGGTGCCTCCTTCGTTCAGCGCGCGGCTGCCGCCGCCGGTGCGGGCAGCACCGGGTAGGTGTGGTCCAGGCCCTGCATGTACTTCACCAGGTCCAGCGCCTCGGGCGTGGGCACCACCACCTGGTCGACCCGCGGTCCGTAGCCGGGCGGCAGCGCAATGGGCTGGTCGCCTTCCCGCTTGGCTTCCTCGGCGTCCTTGATGCGGAACAGGTAGGGGTAGGCCGGCATGATCGAGTCCTTCACGTAGGCGCGCGGCTGGTACAGGTGGCCCAGGTGCCAGTCCTTGCTCGGCTGGCGCGCGCCGATGTTGAACAGGTCGGGCCCGGTGCGCATGCTGCCCAGCAGGTGCGGCTTGTCGTAGACGTAATCGCCCGGCACCGAAGCCCGCCCCCAGCCGCGTTCGAAGTCGGGCGCGAGCGCGCGGTCGCGCGGCTGCTGGGTGTGGCAATACACGCAGCCGTTGGCCACGTAGACCGCGCGGCCGCGCAGTTGCGCGTCGGTGTAGGGCTTGAGCTTGGGCGGCGGCGTGATGTCGCGGGCCTGCACATACGGCAGCACCACCAGGGCGGCGGTGGCGACGCCCAGCGCCACCATGGCGCCGGCGGCGAGCTTGATTTCATTTTCCATACGCAGGCTCCAGGTGGTGGCGAGCGCCGAACAGGGCGGCGCCGGTGCGCATGGGACCGAAGCGCAGCGCCATGGCCATGAAGTGGCCGACGAAGACCAGGTGCGACAGCACCAGCAGGCCGCCGCCGATCGAGCGCCACTGCAGGTAGGGCAGGGTGAGGGTCACCGATTCCATGAAGGTGCGCGCCGGATCCAGCATGGCCAGGCCCTGCAGCCAGCCGCCGATGGTCAGCGAGACGAAGTAGATGCCGATGCCGATGGCCGACAGCCAGAAGTGAACGGTGATCAGCCTGGGGAACGGCCATTCCCAGTTCAGCACGCGCGGCATCATGAAGTAGATGGCGCCGAACAGCACCATGCTGACGAATCCGTACGCGCCCAGGTGCGCATGGGCGACCGTGTAGTGGGTGAAGTGGGCGACGGCGTTGACGCTGCGCAGCGCCTCCATCGACCCCTGCAGCGAGGACGCCATGTACATCAGCCCGCCGAACATCATGAAGCGCAGCGTGGGCGACCAGCGCGCCAGGTGCATGCGCCCATGCAGGGTCAGGCCCATGTTGATGGTGAAGGCGATCACCGGGATCACCATCATCAGGCT
Organism: Ramlibacter sp.; assembly: GCA_036675435.1. Classification (GTDB taxonomy): domain Bacteria; phylum Pseudomonadota; class Gammaproteobacteria; order Burkholderiales; family Burkholderiaceae_C; genus Ramlibacter. The sequence goes on from JAKFEZ010000145.1 coordinate 18,518, forward strand.
CTGCACGATCGACAGCGTGATCAGCCAGCCCGGCACCGGGCCGCCGATCAGGTGGTGGCCGCCGACCTGGCCGTAGAAGAAGGCCAGCGTCCAGAA
>JAKFEZ010000161.1:0-18547 GCA_036675435.1 Ramlibacter sp.
GACCACGCCTGACGCCGGACTGGCCGACATGCGCGTGGTTCCCGCGCTGTGGGCCATGTCGATGATGTGGCCCTGCGCCAAACGCTCCTCGTCGATCCAGGACTCCAGAACGGGGGTGGGCAACCCGGCGCGCGCAAAGGCATCGCGGGCGAGGCGGGCGATCTGAACGATGGTGCGGCGCTCGTCGTCATTGATGCGCCAGTTCACCTGCGCCAGAGGCATGCCGAGGCGATCGGTCCTGGCGGACAGGCGCACGCGGCTGTCGGGGTCCGGGCGCTGTTCGGCGATTGCATCGATCGACACCGAGCTCAATCGGTGCGGCATGCCCCGGCTTTGAAATTCCTCGGCCACGAGATTGGGATTCACCTGGATCGCCGCATTGACGATGAATTCCTTGAGGAAGCCGGGCGTCGCGCTGCTGGCGAGCACCTTCATCCCCATGCCTTTCGCCACCACGCCGGCGCCTCCCAGCACGTTTCGCGCATCCTGCAGCGGCGTGGCACTGCTTCGCCGCAATAGCCGCATGAATGCGCCCCATGGGTCGTCCGGGGAAAGCTCGGGCATGAAATAAACCGCGGAATTGAGCAACTGCAATCGCTCCTGGAGCACGGGTGTCGGCGCCAGGCCATGCATGTACATGTGAGTGCGGCCGTGCTGGCGCACGCCGTAGAAGCCAAAGCGCCGCATGACCTGGGCAGCGTCGCCCGCATCGAACCGGGCGACCCGGGCACCGGCATGGTCCATCAGGAAGCGGCCCACCAGATCCTGGCCGTTGCCTATGCCATGCGACTGAACGGCATTCGATGCGAGCAACAACCGGGCATTCTCGATGGCGCTTGCCGCGATCACTGCCACTTTGGCTTTCACCCTCGACCGCACGCCATCGATCGTCGAGACGTCAAGCCCGTCGAAGCTTGCGCCATCGGGCGTGAGCCCGATCTGCGTCACCGTGGCGTTCAACAGGACGCGAACGTTGTCAGCCTTGCAGGTCACGAATTCCCGGCCAACCCGCATGACATCGATCTGATCGATACGCGACCGTGCGAACTGCCAGAAGAACGAGCGAAGGCCGTCGCCATCGAACCGCAGGTCCGGGGGCTTGATGCCGATCAGCTTCCAAAGACCCTCGTCGTAGCAGTTGGGTCCGAGATTCAGGGCCTGGGCCGCGCGGTCGAGATAGGGGCCCAGGCTGGTCCGCGTGATCGGCCAACCGGAATGAGGCACCCAGGGACGCTCCTGGAAATCGATCTCATCGAAGGCCGCTGACTTGCCCGCCCACGCGTGGGTCGACCCACCCAGCGCCCGGCAGCGGACACCATAGGGCTGCGAATCATCAGACCACGTCGATGATTGCGCGCCGTGAAAGGCAATTCTCCTTTGCCTCTGCACGTCGCTGCGAGGTTCGCCGACGCTTTCCACCTCATTGAGCGCCGCGTGGTTCGGCGTCTCGTCGAGAAGCCCGCTTTCCAGGATCAACACCCGCGTCGGCCTGCCGAAGAACTCGCGGACAATGGTGAGTCCCGCTGGTCCACCGCCCACAATGGCGATGTCGGCTTCAAAAGTTGAATCCGCGCCAAACGAAGCCAGGTTCGCAATGTCCATCCAGATTCGCGTTCTGCCGCAGAAGGCCGACTGGAACACAAGGAATAAGCTGGTATTTTCGGCCGGGTCATGAAAGAGGGTGTGGCCGAGCCGTGTAGGACAGCGCCTCATCTCTGAATGGCCGCTGTTCCCCGGGTTTGCCCACAGCCGAGTAGGATGGCCCTATGCGCATCAAGTACCTCTCGGCCGCCAGAAAAAGAACGAAGAACGTGCAGAAGGACCTGGCTGTCGCGCAAACCGACCTGAACGACTCCAACAAGGCTTTGATGTCGTCCATCCAGGGATTGGAGCCCACGCGTCACGCAGTGGAGGCTGCCATTGGCCAGAACGCGGAAGTGGAAGTGAAACTCGACGAGGCCGTCAAAGAGCTGGAAGTTGTCAATGAACTGCTAAGAGTTTCCGAAGCGAGAAACCCGGACGGCGGCGAACAGCCCGCGCCAGGCAACCGCTCAGGGGAAGGGCTCGATAGTGTGATGGCCCATTTGAAGCCTTCCCAACCGGCTTCCCACCAGCCTGAGCGGCCCAGCGAGCCTACCTAAAAGCTGACGTGCTACCGAACGCGGAGATTGGTGCCGATTGTCGGATTCGAACTGACGACCTACCGCTTACAAGGCGGTTGCTCTACCCCTGAGCTAAATCGGCGGGCTGAACGTTGATTCTAGTGGCCTGCGCCTTGCGCGCCCGCCATCACTTCACGCGCTTGAGCGCCGGCCGCGGGCCGCTGGGCGGGCGCGGTGGCTCGCCGTCGGGGCCGGGCTCCAGGCCGGCCGCCTCGGGCGTCACCAGCTGGACCACCTTCGCATCATCATCGCCCTGCGCGCCGGCCGCCGGGACGCTGGTCAGGGGCGAGGCCTTGGGCAGGTCCTCGCCGCCGGCGCCGGAGGTCACCGGCACCGGGAAAGCCATACCCTGGCCGTTTTCGCGGGCGTAGATGGCGATGACGCGGCTGACCGGGACCATGATCTCGCGGGCCGAGCCGGCGAAACGCGCCTTGAATTCGATGAATTCATTGCCGAGCTTGAGCGAGCTGGTCGCGTCGAAGCTGATGTTCAGCACGATCTCGCCGTTCTTCACGTACTCGCGCGGCACCTGCACCGTGTCGTCCACCAGCACGGCGACGTAAGGCGTGAGCCCGTTGTCGGTGCACCAGTCGTACAGCGCCCGGATCAGGTAGGGACGGGTGGAGGTGGATTCGAGTGCGTTCATCTTCCGAGTTACTTGCGCATGACCTTTTCGGAGGGCGTGAGTGCTTCGATGTAGGCGGGGCGCGAGAAGATGCGTTCGGCGTACTTGAGCAACGGCGCAGCGTTCTTGGACAGCTCGATGCCATAGTAGTCCAGGCGCCACAGCAGGGGCGCGATGGCCACGTCGAGCATGGAGAAATTATCGCCCAGCATGTATTTGTTCTTGAGGAACACGGGCGCCAGCTGCGTCAGCCGGTCACGGATGTGCGAGCGCGCTTTTTCCAGGGCTTTCTCATTGCTCTTGGCGATGCGCGACTCGAGCGTGCTGACGTGAACGAACAGCTCTTTCTCGAAATTCAGCAGGAACAGCCGCACCCGCGCACGGTCCACCGGGTCGCCGGGCATCAGCTGGGGATGCGGGAAGCGCTCGTCGATGTATTCGTTGATGATGTTCGACTCGTACAGGATCAGGTCGCGCTCGACCAGGATAGGAACCTGGCCGTAGGGGTTCATCACGTTGATGTCTTCCGGCTTGTTGTACAGGTCGACGTCGCGAATCTCGAAGTCCATCCCCTTTTCGAACAGGACGAAGCGGCAGCGGTGGGAAAAAGGACAGGTGGTGCCCGAATACAAGACCATCATGGTTGAAGGCTCCTTAACAAAGTGAAAACACGGTCCCGCCTGAGCCGGACCGTGTCAGTGGACACATGCAAGCCGGGCCTGCCCGGCCGCAGCTCCCTAATGAATGGCTTTCCAGAACGCCGCATTCAGGCGCCAGGCGATCACGGTGAAGACGCCCAGGAACAGCAGCACCCAGACACCCACGCGCACCCGCGTATTCTGCGCAGGCTCGGACATCCACTGCAGGTAGCCCACCAGGTCGCCGATGGCCTGGTCGTACTCCAGCGGCGTCATGGCGCCGGGGCTGACCTGTTTCCAGCCCTTGAAGGTCTTGACCTCGTGGCCATGGTCCTGGCGCACGTCGAATTGCGGCTCGCGGTCGCCCTGTAGCTCCCACAGCACGTGCGGCATGCCCACGCTGGGAAACACCAGGTTGTTCCAGCCCGTGGCCTTGGTCGAATCGCGGTAGTAGGTGCGCAGGTAGGTGTACAGGTAATCGGCGCCGGTGCCGCCATGGCCCGAGCGCGAACGGGCGATCAGGGTCAGGTCGGGCGGGTTGGCGCCAAACCATTCCTTGGCCTGCTTCGGGTCGATCGCGGCCTTCATGGTCTCGCCGACCTTGTCGGTCGCGAACAGGAGGTTGTCCTTGATCTGCTGCTCGGACAGCCCGATGTCGGCCAGGCGGTTGTAGCGCATGAACGCAGCCGAGTGGCAGTTCAGGCAATAGTTGACGAACAGCTTGGCGCCGTTCTGCAAGGCCGGCAGGTCGTTCAGGTTGTCGGGCGCCTTGTCCCACGCGATGTCGCCGCCGGCGGCATGCGCGCCCGTGGCAATCCCGAAGGCTGCAACCAGGATGAGGATGAGTTTTTTCATTCTTGCGTCTCCGGCTCAATGCGCGGCGAAGGTGATGCGATCGGGCACGGGCTTGAACTCACCCAGCCGGCTCCACCACGGCATCAGCAGGAAGAAACCGAAGTAAAAGAGCGTTCCGAGCTGCGACAAGCGGGTGCCGATGTCGGTGACCGGCTGCACGCCCAGGTAAGCCAGCACGACGAAGTTGACGACGAACACGCCGTACACCCACTTGTGCCAGCCCGGACGATAGCGGATCGACTTGACGGGGCTCTTGTCCAGCCAGGGCAGGAAGAACAGGATGATCACCGCGCCGCCCATCACCAGCACGCCCCAGAACTTGGCGTCGATGCCCTCCAGGAAAGCGACCCCGGTGAAAGCGAAGGCGTTGAACATCCACAGGAAGGCGACGGCCACCAGGACCAGCAACGCCTTGACCACCGAGGCGGCCGAGGTCTTGAGCAGCACCCAGCCCACCGTGAGCAGCAGGATCAGCGACAACGCGTACATCATCTCGGTGGTGATGGCCCGCAGCATGGAGTAGTACGGCGTGAAGTACCAGACCGGGGCGATGTGCGCCGGCGTCTTCAGCGGGTCGGCCGGGATGAAGTTGTTGTACTCCAGGAAATAGCCGCCCACCTCGGGCGCGAAGAAGATGATGGCCGAGAACACCATCAGGAACACCGCCACGCCGAAGATGTCGTGCACCGTGTAGTACGGGTGGAACGGGATGCCGTCGAGCGGCTTGCCGTTGGCATCCTTGGGCGCCTTCGGGCCCTTGATCTCAACGCCGTCGGGATTGTTCGAGCCGACGTCGTGCAGCGCCAGGATGTGCGCGGCCACGAGGCCGAGCAGCACCAGCGGCACGGCGATGACGTGGAAGCTGAAGAAGCGGTTCAGCGTGGCGTCGCTCACCACGTAGTCGCCGCGGATCAGCAGCGCCAGGTCGGGCCCGATGAACGGAATGGCGGAGAACAGGTTCACGATCACCTGGGCGCCCCAGTACGACATCTGGCCCCAGGGCAGCAGGTAACCCATGAAGGCTTCGGCCATCAGCACCAGGAAGATGGCGCAACCGAAGATCCAGACCAGTTCGCGCGGCTTGCGGTAGCTGCCATAGATGAGGCCGCGGTACATGTGCAGGTAGACCACCACGAAGAACGCCGAGGCGCCGGTGGAGTGCATGTAGCGCACCAGCCAGCCCCAGGGCACGTCGCGCATGATGTATTCGACCGACTCGAACGCCTTGGCGGCGTCGGGCTTGTAGTGCATCACCAGGAAGATGCCGGTGACGATCTGGATCACCAGCACCAGGAGCGCCAGCGAGCCGAAGAAATACCAGAAGTTGAAGTTCTTCGGCGCGTAGTACTCGGACATGTGCGCCTTGTAGAAAAGGCCTGCCGAGGGATAGCGGTTGTCGAACCAGTTCGCGAGCTTGTCGGTCGCCGAAGCGTTGGGGGAGATTTCCTTGAATTCAGCCATATTTGCTTTTAGTCAGTTGAGGACAGAGCAGATTGCTCCGCAATCCTGGTCTGTCCCGCAAGTCTCACGCTTTCTTGTCTTCACCGATGAGCAACCGGTTGTCCGAGAGGTACATGTACTCGGGCACTTCGAGGTTGTCGGGCGCAGGCTTGTTCTTGAAAACCCGGCCCGCGACGTCGAACGTGGAGCCGTGGCAAGGGCACAGGAAGCCGCCCTGCCAGTCGTCGGGCAGCGAGGGCTGCGCGCCGGGCTGGAGCTTGTCGGTCGGCGAGCAGCCCAGGTGCGAGCAGATGCCGACGGCGACGAATACCTCGGGCTTGATCGAACGGTGCTGGTTCTGCGCGTACTCGGGTGTCGGGTAGGTCTTGCGCTGCGAATTGGGGTCGGCCAGCTGGTCCTCGACCTTGTCGAGGGACGCGAGTTGCTCCGGCGTGCGCTTCAGGATCCACACCGGCTTGCCCCGCCATTCGACGGTGATTTTTTCGCCCGGCTTGAGGGCGGAGATATCCACTTCGACCGGCGCACCGGCGGCCTTGGCCTTCTCGGAGGGCTGGAAGCTGCTGACGAACGGAACGGCGGTGAAAGCGCCGCCGATGGCGCCGGCGCAACCGGACGCGATCAGCCACGTGCGCTTGCTGGCGTCCACTGAAGTGTCACTCATGGGGGTCCTCGAGGATGTCGCTTATAAGGGTCAACCCGCAATTGTAGCTGACCGTATTCGGCGTGTTCAGCACCCGCCGGGCTTGGCGCAGGGCCGAGCTTGCTTGCATACTCTGCAAAGCCAAAGAAAACCAAGGAGCGCGTATGGCAATGATGCAGGAGTTCAAGGAGTTTGCCGTCAAGGGCAACGTGATCGACCTGGCGGTCGGCGTGATCATCGGCGCGGCTTTCGCCAAGATCGTCGATTCGCTGGTAGGCGACGTCATCATGCCGGTGGTGGGCGCCGTGATCGGCAAGTTGGATTTCTCCAACCTCTTTCTGGTTCTCGGGCAGGTGCCGCCAGGCACGGCGATGACGCTCGACGCGCTGAAGAAGTCGGGGGTGCCGGTGCTGGCCTATGGCAGCTTCATCACCATCGCGGTCAACTTCGTGATCCTGGCCTTCATCATTTTCCTGATGGTCAAGCAGATCAACCGGCTGCGGCGCGATACCCCGGTGGCGACGCCCGCCCCGGCTGCGCCGCCGGAAGAACTGCTGGTGCTGCGAGAAATCCGCGATAGCCTGCGCGGCCCCCGCGCCTGAGCGCCTAGGCGCCGCGGGCGAGGGAGCGCGCGGCGCGAATGGCCTCCACCAGGCTCGAGGCGTCGGCCCGGCCCGTGCCTGCAATGTCGAAGGCCGTGCCGTGGTCCGGGCTGGTGCGCACCAGCGGCAAGCCGAGCGTGACGTTCACGCCCTTCTCCACGCCGAGGTACTTCACGGGGATCAGCCCCTGGTCGTGGTACATCGCCACCACCACGTCGAATTCGCCCGGCTGGCCGTCACCCGCCCGAGCGCGCATGAACACCGTGTCGGGCGCGAACGGGCCGCTGGCCTGCAGCCCTTGCGCGCGGGCGGCCGCGATCGCCGGGATGATGAAATCGATCTCCTCGCGGCCGAACAGCCCGCCCTCCCCGGCATGGGGATTGAGGCCGGCCACGCCGATGCGCGGTGCCCGGCCCAGTGCCCCGCGCAGCGCCGCGTCGGCGATGCGCAGCGTCTGCAGGACGTTGCCGGTGGTGACGGCCGCGATGGCTTCACGCAGCGAGACATGGATGCTGACGAGGACCGTGCGCAGCTCGTCGTTGGCCAGCATCATGCGCACCGGGACGTCGGCCACGCTGCGGCCCAGCCAGGCGGCCGCTTCGGCCTGCAACAGTTCGGTGTGACCTGGAAAGCCGATGCCCGCTGCGGCCAGGGCTTCCTTGTGCAAGGGCGCCGTGACCAGTGCGGCGATCTCCCCGCGCAGGGCGGCGCGGGCGGCCCATGTCACGCAATCGGCAGCCAGCCGGCCGGCCGCCGCACTGACTTGACCCCAGGGCGGCGGCGGGGCGGCGGCAGCCACCTGAAGCAAAGGAATGCAGCGCGGCGGCACGCCAGGCGTCTGCGCCGGGTAGTCGATCAGCGCGACCGGCAGCTCGACCTCATGCTCGCGGCGAACCGCGCGCGTGGCCCTTCGCAAGCAGTCCAGGTCGCCGGCGACGAAACACCCGGCGGTGACCGCGGGGGCGTCGCGGAAAGCCTTGGCAATGATCTCCGGGCCGATCCCCGCGGCGTCGCCCAGCGTGATGGCGATGGGCTGCAGCGCGCCGCCCGGCAGCGCACGGCTCGGTAAATTCTCGCGCGGCGGGTTCATGCCGGATTGTCGATGTCGATGAACTGGTGCTCGACACCGAGCTGCCCGGCCACATGCGCGGCAGCGGCCGGGGCGCCATAGCGCTCGCTGGCATGGTGGCCGCAGGCCAGGAAGGCGACACCGCACTCGCGCGCATAGTGCGCCTGCGGCTCGGAGATTTCGCCGGTGACGAAGGCATCGGCCCCGGCCGCGATTGCCGCCTCGAAATAGCCCTGGGCGCCGCCGGTGCACCAGGCGATGCGGCGAAGCGCGCGGCCATCGCCCGCAACCGCGGTGACCGGCCGGCCGAGGGCCTGTTCGATGTGCGATGCCAGTTCGCCGGCGCTGTCAAAGGCCGTCCCGTCGCTGCGCTCGCCCAGGAACCCCAGGTCCTGCTCGCCGAATCGCTGGCCGCAGCGCAGTCCCAGCCGCTGCCCTAGCTGGGCGTTGTTGCCGAACTCCGGATGGGCGTCCAGCGGCAGGTGGTAGGCGAACAGGTTGATGTCGTGGCGCAGCAGCAAAGCCAGCCGCTGCTTCATCCAGCCGGTGACGCGCCCGTCCTGGCCGCGCCAGAACAGCCCGTGGTGCACGAAGATGGCGTCGGCCCCGAAGTCCACGGCAGCCTCGATCAAAGCCCGGCTGGCCGTCACGCCGGACACCAGCCGGCGCACCGTCTCCTTGCCCTCCACCTGCAGGCCGTTGGGGCCGTAGTCCTTGAACCGCTCGGGCTCCAACAAGCCGTCGAAAGCCTTCAAAAGCTGCTGTGCACTGGCCATGGCGCGAAGTCGCTCCCACAAAAGGGACGATTGTCCGCCATGAGCACTAGGGTCGCCCCTCATGCGGGCTGGACAATGGCCTCGCAATAATTCTTTCGTTGCATGGAGGGAACCCTCATGGGTGCGCACGAGCTGGCAATCTGGAGCATGGCCCTGGGCGCGATAGCGGCCGTGGCCCTGGCCCGGCTGGCCGATTTGCTGGTGCGCCCCAGCCTGTCCCAGGCCCAGGGGGTCGCGTACCACGTCACGGTTTTCCTGCTGGTCTTCGTCCTCAGCGGGATCGCCGGCGAACTCTGGCCGGGCCTCAACCCCAAACTGATGCAGCCGGCCCAGGTGCTGGCGGGCCCGGTCTGCATGGGCCTGTCGAACTTCTGGATTCGCGGCTGGCTCAGCGCGGTGCAGCGCGACCGCACCATGTCCTCCGTGCTGCGCGCCGGCGCCATGCTGTCGCCACTGGCAGGCCTGGCCTGCCTGGCCCTGCCGCCGGGGCAACAACTGCCGGGTGCCGCCGCGGTATCGCTGCTGGGCTGCGTGCTGACCCTGTGGCTCACGGTGCGGGCCTGGCTCATGGGCGACCGGCTGGCGCCGGTAATGGCCGCCGGCTGCCTGCTCACCCTTCCCGCCGTCGCCGGGTTGCACGCCATCGCCATGCAGCTGCCCGGCATCGGCGCCCCGCTCCAAGCCATGCTCGCGCTGTGCGCGGCCTTGGCCAACGGGCTGACCGGTTTCGTGCTGTGGCGGCGCGACCGCCACGAATGGCGCACCCGCCACCAGGACGTCCCGGCGGCGCAGTTCGACCCGGTGACCCAGCTGCACAGCGGCATCAGCCTGGTGAAAAAGCTGATCAAGGCACAGCGCCGGCGCCGCCGCACCCGCCGGGATGGCGCGGTGCTGGCCATTCTCGTGTTCGACGTCGAGCGCATCGCGGCGCAGGCCGGCACGGCGGGCGTCAACGAGATGTTCATGTGCGTGGCCAGCCGCATCCAGCGCCAGGTCGGTGTCGTCAACACCGTGGGCCGCTACTACGACTGCTGCTTCGTCTCGCTGGTGGAAACCATCCAGTCGCCGGCGTGGCTGCGCACGCTCGGGCTGCGGGTGGCCAGCAACCTGCGCCGGCCGATGGAAATCGTCGGGCTGTCGGGCGAGCGCATCCAGATCAGGGTCGATGTCGGGGTCGGCCTGGTGCACCTGTCGCGCGGGCCGGCCGCGGTCGAGGACATCCTGCACGATGCCCAGCGCATGGCCGAGGCGGCGCGCGGCATGCGATCGCGCGCCGCCATCCTCGACCCCGCCAGCGGCGAGGTGGTGCCGGTCGAGCAGGCCAATCTGGGGCCGCGCCGCGGCGGTCATGCCCGGCTGGTGCCGCACGCGCTTTAGTGTCTTCTCGCCCCTGAGCCTGCCGCCGCCGTCTACACTCGGAGAATTCACTTTCCGGGCGGCCCCGGGCACATCATGCGTCGCTTCTGGCTGTTGTTTTCGCAATCCGTCACCGTGTTGCTGGCGGCTTATTTCGTGGTGGCGACTCTGCAGCCCGGGTGGCTGGGCCGCACCGGCGAGGTGGTGAGCCGCGGCGTGTCGCTGGTGGAGGCGCCCACCAGCGTCACCGGCCCGCCGCCTTCGGGCAGCTTCCGGCAGGCGGCGCAACGCGCCCAGGCCGCCGTGGTGAGCATCAACACCAGCAAGGCGCAGCGCCACCCGCAAGCCAACGACCCATGGTTCCGCTTTTTCTTCGGCGACCAGGGCAGCCAGCCCCAGGCCGGCCTGGGCAGCGGCGTGATCATCAGCGCCGATGGCTACATCCTCACCAACAACCATGTGGTCGAGGGCGCCGATGAAATCGAGGTGGTCCTGAACGACAGCCGCAAGGTGCGCGGCAAGGTGATCGGCACCGACCCGGACACCGACCTGGCGGTGCTGAAGATTTCGCTGGAACGGCTGCCGGTGATCACCGTGGGAAATTCGGACGCGCTTCAGGTGGGCGACCAGGTGCTGGCGATCGGCAACCCGTTCGGGGTCGGCCAGACCGTGACCAGCGGCATCGTCAGCGCGCTGGGGCGCAACCAGCTGGGCATCAACACTTTCGAGAACTTCATCCAGACCGACGCGGCCATCAATCCAGGCAATTCCGGCGGCGCGCTGGTGGACGTGAACGGCCATTTGATGGGGATCAACACGGCGATCTACTCCCGCTCGGGTGGCAACATGGGCATCGGCTTCGCAATTCCGGTGTCCACGGGCAAGCTGGTGCTCGAGAGCATCGTCAAGGACGGCGTGGTGCGACGCGGCTGGATCGGCGTGGAGCCGGCCGATCTTTCACCGGAACTGATGGAGACTTTCGGCGTGAAGGCCCGGCGTGGCGTGCTGATCACCGGCGTGCTGCAGAACGGGCCGGCCGCGCAGGCCGGCGTGCGCCCCGGCGACGTGATCCTGGAGGTGGCGGGCAAGGACATCGCCAATGTTTCCGAACTGCTCTCCAGCGTGGCCGCGCTCAAGCCCGGCACCGCGGCCCTGTTCAAGGTGCAGCGGCGCGACGAGACACTGGAGCTTGACGTCAGCCCGGGACTGCGGCCGCGCCCGCAGGCGATGCGGCAGCGCTAGGACTTCTCGGGGGCCGCCGCTTCCTCTTCGGGCGCCTTGGTGTGCTTGATGAAAATCTGCGCGGCCCAGATGCCCACCTCGTACAGCAGCACCATCGGGATGGCCAGCGCCAGCTGCGACACCACATCAGGCGGCGTGATGACGGCGGCGATGATGAACGCCAGCACGATGAAGTAGCCGCGGAATGCCTTGAGCTTCTCGATGCTGACGATGCCCATGCGGGCCAGCACGATCACCACGATCGGGACCTCGAAGGCCAGCCCGAAGGCGATGAACATGGTCAGCACGAAACTGAGGTAAGCCTCGATGTCAGGCGCCGCCGTGATGCTCTTGGGCGCGAAGCTCTGGATGAACGAGAAGACCTGGCCGAAGACGAAGTAGTAGCAGAACCCGACGCCGAAAAAAAACAGCAGCGTGCTCGACACGACCAGCGGCAGCATCAGCTTCTTCTCGTGCGAGTAAAGGCCGGGGGCGACGAATGCCCAGACCTGGTAGAGCACCACCGGCAGCGCGGTGAGGAAAGCCGCCATCAGCAGGATCTTCAAGGGCACCAGGAAAGGCGAGATCACCGAGGTGGCGATCAGCGTGGCGCCCTTCGGCAGGTGGGCTACCAGTGGCGCGGCCAGGATGTCGTAGAGCGCGCCCGGGCCCGGGTACATGAACAGGACGGCCGCGACCACGCCGACGGCGATCATGGCTTTGATCAGCCGGTCGCGCAGCTCCACCAGGTGGGCGACGAACGGCTGCTCGGTGCCTGCGAGCTCGTCTTCTTGGGTCGGATTGGACATCAGTTGAATTTATGCGGCCGAAAGCGCGCTACCCGAGCCGCGCCGGAGAGCGCCTTGGTCCGGATGCCGGCGCGGGCCTTGTACCAGTTGGGCGTGGCGCCCTGCTTGATGCGCCATTTCTTCCTGGGATGCCGGTATTCCGGAACCCGCTCGGGCTCGCTCAATGCCGGCGTATAGGCGCCGTCCGCGGCGCCCGCCGCGCTCGACAGCTCGCGCTCGAGATCGCTGACGCCGCTGTGGATGGAATTCTCCACGTCGCGGGCGGCGGTCTCCACCGTATCCTTCATCTTCTTGAGCTCTTCGAGCTCGATCGAACGATTGACTTCCGCCTTCACGTCCGACACGTAGCGCTGGGCTTTTCCGAGCAGCGTGCCTACGGTGCGGGCCACCCTCGGGAGCTTCTCGGGCCCGATCACGATCAGCGCCACGGCGCCGATCACCAACATCTTTTCTATGCCGAGGTCGATCACAGGCGTGCAGGCGCGATCAGCTCTTGTTCCGGGCTTCCACGTCGATCGTGGTCTTGTCGGAGCCCGGCTGGCTGCCCGTCACCTGGCTCTGGCTGGCCGGGGGCACGGGGGTTTCCGGCGCGCCGCCCTCCTTGATGCCATCCTTGAAGCCCTTCACGGCGCCGCCGAGGTCGGAGCCGATGTTCTTGAGCTTCTTGGTGCCGAAGACCAGCACGATGATCAACAGAACGATCAGCCAGTGCCAAATTGAAAATGAACCCATGGATTACTCCTTACAGACTTGGGGTGGATTCTAGTCGGGCAGCGGAAGTTCAGGCCCGAGCAGGGCCTTGCCGCCGTCAGCCTTTTAGCCAGGGACGTGGTCCGCCCATGACGTGAACGTGCAAATGGTGCACTTCCTGGCCGCCCTCGGCCCCCGTGTTGACCACGACGCGGTGACCGCCGTCGGGATAAGGGCGGCAGCCCTCCTGCAGAGCCAGGCGCGGCGCCAGCGTCAGCATGCGGCCCAGCAGAGCTTCATGTTCGGGCCCGACCTGTGCCAGCGAGGCCACATGCACCTTGGGCACCATCAGGAAGTGCACCGGCGCCCAGGGATGAATGTCGTGGAAGGCAAGGATGTCGTCGTCTTCGTACACCTTGCGCGAGGGGATCTGACCCTCCACGATCTTGCAGAAGAGGCAGTTCGGATCGGAAGCGGGGCTCATGGGCGGCATTCGGGTGGGGATGAGGTCAGATCAGTTGGGCGCGCGGCCTTCGGTGAACCGCAGCCATCCCTTGATGCAGCGGTAGAGGTACCACAGCAGCACGATGGTGTGCGCAATCGCGCCGGGCAGGAAGAACAGCAGGTACAGCGGCGAAGAGAGCAGCAGCCACAGCACGGTCCACCAGAAGGTGGCGATCATGTAGCTGTGGTGGCTGGCGTACACGGCATCGTGCTCATCCGCGCGCTTGATGTAGTTGATGATCAGCGCGATCACGGCCAGCGTGCCCACCGTCGCCCAGGCCACGGTATGCAGCCCGTACAGCACGTGCATCACGGTGCGGTCGGTTGGCGTTTTGGTTTCGAATTGTGCGAAGTCGGTCTGAGCCATCAGATTTCCTCTCGTTGGCGGTTGCGCTCGGCGCTCATTCGCCGGCTGCTTCCCGGCTCTGCGCCCGGCGCAGGGCCTTTTCCTCGATGCCGCTGGTGCCTTCGCGCCGCTCGAGTTCGGCGATCACGTCGGCCGGCGTCAAGTCGAAGTGCGCGAGGGCGATCAAGGTGTGGAACCACAGATCGGCCACTTCGGCGACGATGCGCTGCGGATCGCCGCCATGACCAGCGTCCTTGGCCGCCATCACCACCTCGGTGGCCTCCTCGCCGATTTTCTTGAGGAAGGCGTCGGGCCCCTTGTCGAGCAGGCGCGCGACGTAGCTGGCCGCGGGGTCGCCGCCCCGGGCCGGCTTGCGGCTTTCGATGATGGCCGCCAGGCGGGCCAGGGAATCGTTGGAGGTAACAGCGGCTGCGCTCATCGTCATTGGCTCTACTTGTAGATCGACTTCGGGTCCTTCAAGACCGGGGCCGCGATTTGCCAGGCGCCATCGCGGTAAAGATGGAAAAAGCAGCTGTGGCGGCCGGTATGGCAGGCGATGGAAGGTTCGTGCCCGAGCTGGGTCACCTTGAGCAGCAGCACGTCGCTGTCGCAGTCCATGCGAATTTCATGCACCTGCTGAATGTGACCGGACTCTTCGCCCTTGAACCACAGCTTGCCGCGCGACCGGCTGAAGTACACGGCGCGGCCGGTCTCGGCGGTTTTTTCAAGCGCCTGCCGATCCATCCAGGCAAACATCAGCACGTCGTTGCTGCCGACTTCCTGGGCGATGACGGGCACCAGGCCCTGCGCATCCCATCTGACCTGTTCGAGCCAATCCATGGCCCTATTGTGACGGATGCGACGGATGCCCGAACAGGGCCGGCGCCTCCGCGCGAGCGTCAGAGGCGCACCGGAATGCCGCGCCCGGCCATGTGGGCCTTGGCCTGCTTCACCGTGAACTCGCCGTAATGAAAGATGCTGGCGGCCAGCACCGCATCGGCGCCGCCTTTCTGGATGCCGTCGGCCAGATGGTCGAGGTTGCCGACACCGCCGGAGGCGATGACGGGCACGGACACCGCATCGCTGACAGCGCGGGTGAGCTCCAGGTCGAAACCGGCCTTGGTGCCGTCGCGGTCCATGCTGGTCAGCAGGATTTCGCCGGCGCCGCGCTGCGCCATCTCCACCGCCCAGCGCACCGCGTCGAGCCCGGTGTTGCGCCGCCCGCCGTGGCTGTAGACGTCCCAGCCGGGGCCGCGGGCCTGCGCGTCCTCGGCGCTGCGCCGTTTGGCGTCGATGGCGACCACGATGCACTGGGCGCCGTACTTGGCCGAGGCCGTGGCGATGACGTCGGGGTCGGCGATGGCGGCCGAATTGAAGCTGGTCTTGTCGGCGCCGGCGTTCAGCAGGCGGCGCACGTCGGCCGGCGTGCGCACGCCGCCGCCGACGGTGAGTGGAATGAACACCTGGGAGGCGACCGCCTCGATCATGTGCAGGATCAGGCCGCGGTCGTCGCTGGTGGCCGTGATGTCGAGGAAGGTGAGCTCATCGGCGCCCTGCTCGTTGTAGCGCGCCGCGATTTCCACCGGATCGCCCGCGTCGCGCAGCTCGACGAAGTTGACGCCCTTGACCACTCGGCCACCGGTGACGTCGAGGCAGGGGATGATGCGTTTGGCGAGCATGGAATGCTGGGGGGCTAGGGGCCAGGGCTAGGGGCCGACCTACCGTTCAGCTCGTCCGCCTTGGCCTGGGCCTGGACGAAATCGAGGTCGCCGGAATACACGGCCCGGCCGCAGATCACGCCCTCGATGCCCTCGTCTTCCACGGCGCACAGCTTCTCGATGTCGGCCAGGTTCGACAGGCCGCCCGAGGCGATGACCGGGATGTGCAGCGACTGCGCCAGCTTCACGGTGGCATCGATGTTGATGCCGGTGAGCATGCCGTCGCGTCCGATGTCGGTGTAGATGATGGATTCGACGCCCCAGTCCTCGAACTTGCGCGCCAGGTCCACGACTTCATGGCCGGTCAGCTTGCTCCAGCCGTCGGTGGCAACCTTGCCCTCTTTCGCGTCCAGTCCGACGATGATGTGGCCGCCGAACGCGCTGCAGGCGTCTTTCAGGAAGCCGGGATTCTTCACCGCCGCGGTGCCGATGATGACGTAGCGCAGGCCGCCGTCGATGTATTTCTCGATGGTGTCGAGGTCTCGGATGCCGCCGCCCAGCTGCACCGGAATTTCGTCTCCGACGGCCTTGAGGATGGACTTGATGGCGGCAAAGTTCTGCGGCTTGCCGGCGAAGGCGCCGTTCAGGTCGACCAGGTGCAGCCGGCGCGCGCCTTTTTGCAGCCAGCTGCGCGCCATCGCCGCCGGGTCCTCGCTGAAGGTGGTCGCCTGGTCCATGTCGCCTTGCTTGAGGCGTACGCAGTGGCCGTCTTTGAGGTCGATCGCGGGAATGAGGAGCATAAGCCGGAAGCAGCGGTGGAGAAAATCAGGGTGCCCAGTGCAGGAAGTTGCGGTACAGGGCCAGGCCCTGGTCTGCGCTTTTTTCGGGGTGGAACTGGGTTGCGAAAATATTATCGCGTGCAATCGCGGCAGAAAAGCGCGTGCCGTAGTCTGCCTCGCCCACGCTGTGGCGCGCATCCGACGGCCGCGCGTAGAAGCTGTGGACGAAATAGAAGTAGCTGCCGTCCGCGACGCCCTGCCACACCGGGTGCGGCTGCGTCTGCCAGACCTGGTTCCAGCCCATTTGCGGCACCTTGAAACGGCTGCCGTCAGCCTGCAGGCGTCCGGCGAGCTCGAACTTGAGAACTTCGCCGCGGATCAGGCCCAGGCCGTTGGTGGGGCCTTCGCGGCTGCTATCGAGCAGCATCTGCATGCCCACGCAGACGCCGAACATCGGCTTGGTCGCGGCGGCTTCGAGCACCGATTGCTGCAGGCCGGAGTCGCGCAGCTCGCGCATGCAGTCGGGCATGGCGCCCTGCCCCGGCAGCACGATGCGCTCGGCGGCGCGCACTTCGTCGGGCCGGGAGGTCACCACCACCTCGAAGCCGCTGCCGGGCGCGACATGCATCACCGCCTGCGCCACCGAGCGCAAGTTGCCCATGCCATAGTCGACCACTGCTACCGTTTTCATGGCTGTCTGTTGGTGAAGGCGCCGGCGCGACGCCGGTACACCGGGAGGTTCAGAGCGATCCCTTGGTGGAGGGAATGGTACCCGCGGCGCGGGGATCGAGCTCCAGCGCCATGCGCAAGGCACGCGCGAAGGCCTTGAATACCGTTTCGCATTGATGATGCGCGTTTTCGCCGCGCAGGTTGTCGATGTGCAGCGTCACGAAGGCGTGGTTGGCGAAGCCCTGGAAAAACTCGTGGGCGAGCTGGCTGTCGAAGGTGCCGATCATGCCGCTCTTGAATGGCACGTTCATGACCAGGCCGGGGCGGCCGGAAAAATCGATGACTACCCGCGAAAGCGCCTCGTCCAGCGGCACGTAGGCATGGCCGTAGCGGCGCAGGCCCTTCTTGTCGCCCACCGCCTGGTACACGGCCTGCCCGAGCGTGATGCCCACGTCCTCGACCGTGTGGTGGCCGTCGATGTGCAGGTCGCCATCGGCCTGGATGTCCAGGTCGATCAGCCCGTGGCGGGCAATCTGGTCGAGCATGTGGTCGAAAAAGCCGATGCCGGTGGCCAGGCGAGCCTGCCCCGTCCCGTCCAGGTCGACCCGGACGGTGATCTTGGTTTCCGCGGTGTTGCGGGAGATTTCTGCGGTGCGCGATGTGTTCATAAGGAGGCTTGCAGCGCCGCCAGCATGCGCTCGTTCTCGGCGGCGGTACCCACCGTGAGGCGCAGGCAGTCGGCCAGCAATGGATGCATTTTAGAAACGTTCTTGACCAGCACGCCGTGGGCCTTCATGCCCTCGAAGGTCTTGGCGGCATCGGGCACGCGCACCAGGATCATGTTGGCCTCGCTGGGCCAGGCCTTGACGCCGGGCAGCGCGGCCAGCACCGCCTGGATCACCGTGCGCTGGCGGCGGATGTCCTCGGCCTGGGCCGCGAACACGTCCTGGTGGGCCAGCGCGAACAGCGCGCACTCGCAGTTGAGCACGCTGATGTTGTACGGCGGGCGAACCTTGTCGATCTGGGCGATCAGCGGCTTGGGTCCGATCAGGTAGCCCAGGCGCACCCCCGCCAGGCCGAACTTGCTGAGCGTGCGCATCAGCAGCACGTGGCTGTGGCGGGCCAGGCGGCTGGCATAGCTGCGGCTGGCAAAAGGCTGGTAGGCCTCGTCGATCACCACCAGCCCGGGTGCCGCCTCGATGATCCGGTCGATCACGGCGTCATCCCAGAGGCTGGCCGTCGGATTGTTCGGGTAGGCGATGTAGATCACGGCCGGCCGGTGCTCGGCGATGGCCGTGAGCATGGCGCCGGCATCGAGCTGAAAATCTTCGGTGAGCGGCACGCCGACGAATTTCAGGCCCTGCAGCTGGGCGCTCATGGCATACATGACGAAGCCGGGCACGGGGGCCAGGATGGATGCACCGGGAATGTCGCAGGCCATGGCGATCAGCGAGATCAGCTCGTCCGAGCCGTTTCCCAGCATGATGTCGAAGCCCTCGGGCATGCCCGCGTGGGCCGCCAGCGCGCGGCGCAGGTCATTGGTGCGCTCGCCCGGATAGCGGTTGAGGGCGAGCGCGCCCAGCCGTTGGCCCAGTTCGGCCTGCAGTTCGGGCGGCAGGCCGTGCGGATTTTCCATGGCATCGAGCTTGATCATGCCGGCCGAATTCTGGATCGCGTAGGCATGCAT
>JAKFEZ010000115.1:0-3568 GCA_036675435.1 Ramlibacter sp.
GTCGGGCAACCTCCCGGCCTTCGTGGTGATCCACCGCATGGTGAGCGGCATCGACAGCTTCCCGCTGCTGGCCGTGCCTTTCTTCATCCTCGCCGGCAACCTGATGAACAACGCCGGCATCACGAACCGCATCTACAACTACGCACTCGCGCTGGTGGGCTGGTTGAAGGGCGGCCTCGGGCACGTCAACGTCGTTGGCTCCGTCGTGTTCGCGGGCATGAGCGGCACGGCCATCGGCGACGCGGCCGGAATCGGCACCATCGAGATCAAGGCCATGAAGGACCATGGCTACAGCACCGAGTTCGCCGTTGGCGTGACGGCCGCGTCCGCCACGCTCGGTCCGATCATCCCGCCGAGCCTGCCGTTCGTGATCTACGGAATGATGGCCAACGTGAGCGTGGGCGCGCTGTTCCTCGCGGGCATCCTGCCGGGCGCGTTGATGGCCTTGCTGATGATGCTCACGGTGGCGTATTTCGCCCACAAGAACAAGTGGGGCGGCGACGTCAAGTTCGAGTGGCCGCGCCTTAACAAGGCCATTGCCGAAACGCTGGTGGTCATCGTCTGGCCGGTGGCACTGTGGCTGCTGATCGTCAAGGCCGGCCTGCCCGCGCAGCTGACGGTCGCCGCCGGACTGGTGGTGCTGTTTGCAGCGGACAAGGCCTTCAACTTCCAGGCGGTGCTGCCGATCATGACGCCAGTGCTGCTGATCGGGGGCATGACCACGGGCATTTTCACGCCCACGGAGGGTGCGATCGCCGCCTGCCTGTGGGCCATGGTGCTGGGCTTCGGCTGGTACCGCACGCTCCAGTGGAAATCGTTCGTCAAGATCTGCCTGGACACCGTGGAAACCACGGCCACCGTCCTCTTTATCGTGGCGGCCGCCAGCATCTTTGGCTGGATGCTCACGGCCACCGGCGTCACCGCCGCAATCGCCGAGGGCGTTTTGGGCTTCACCAAGGAACCCTGGGTGTTCCTGCTGCTCGCGAACCTGCTGATGCTGTTCGTCGGCTGCTTCCTCGAGCCGACCGCCGCGATCACCATCCTCGTTCCGATCCTGGTGCCGATCTGCCAGCAGCTGGGCATCGACCTCGTCCACTTCGGGCTGGTGATGGTGCTCAACCTGATGATCGGCCTGCTGCATCCGCCGATGGGCATGGTGCTTTTCGTGCTCGCACGCGTGGCCAAACTTTCCGTTGAACGCACGACGATGGCGATCCTGCCGTGGCTCGTGCCGCTGCTCGGATCGCTCGTCATCATTACTTACATGCCCAGCCTGGTGCTGTGGCTACCCAAGATGTTTTATTGAGCCCTTTCGGGGACAGACTGTCATGACTCCATTCATCCGACTCCATCCAGAGGACGACGTCCTCATCGCCCGTTCGCAACTCGTGGGCGGCACTCAGGCCGAGAACGTCGTCGTCAAGGGCCTCATCCCGCCCGGCCACAAGGTGGCAACCCGGGCCATCGCCGCCGGCGAACCCGTGCGCCGCTACAACCAGATCATCGGTTTCGCCAGCAAACCGATTGCGCCTGGCGAGCATGTGCACACGCATAACCTCGGCGTAGGCGACAAGGGAGGCGATTTCGCGCGCGATTACGCCTTCGGCGCCGACGTGAAGCCGCAGCCGCCGCTGCGCGAGGCGACTTTCATGGGCATCAAGCGCGCGGATGGCCGCGTTGCAACGCGAAACTACATCGGCATCCTCTCCAGCGTGAATTGCTCGGCCACCGCGGCGCGCGCGATCGCAGACCACTTCTCGCGACAGAACCATCCCGAGGCGCTGGCGGCCTATCCCAATGTCGATGGCGTCGTCGCGCTCACGCATGGCACCGGCTGCGGCATGGACACCGAAGGCCTGGGCATGCAGATCCTGGAGCGCACACTCGCTGGGTACGCGACGCACGTCAACTTCTGGGGCGTGCTGGTGGTGGGCCTGGGCTGCGAGGCCAACCAGATCAACGCGTGGCTCGCGCACAGCAGCCTGCGCGAGGGTGACACGCTCAAGGTGTTCAACATCCAGGACACGGGCGGCACGCGCAAGACGGTGGAAAAAGGCATCGCCTTGATCAATGAGATGCTGCCCCGCGCCAATGAAGTAAGGCGCGAGCCCTGCAGCGCGGCGCACATCACGATCGGGCTGCAGTGCGGCGGCTCCGACGGCTACTCCGGCATCAGCGCCAACCCCGCGCTCGGCGCGGCGGTGGATCTGCTGGTGGCACATGGCGGCACAGCCATCCTCTCGGAGACGCCGGAGATCTATGGCGCGGAACATTTGCTGACGCGCCGCGCGGTGAAGCGCGAGGTCGGCGAAAAGCTGATCCAGCGCATCAAGTGGTGGGAGCATTACACCAAGGTCAACGAGGGCGAGATGAACAACAATCCCTCGCCGGGCAACAAGGCCGGCGGCCTCACGACCATTTTGGAAAAGTCGCTCGGCGCCGTGGCCAAAGGCGGCACGACCAACCTGCAGGCGGTGTACGAATACGCCGAGCCTGTGAAGGAGCACGGCTTCGTGTACATGGATACGCCCGGCTACGACCCGGTAAGCGCGACAGGCCAGGTGGCCGGCGGCGCGAACCTGATCTGCTTCACCACCGGGCGCGGCTCCGCCTACGGCTGCGCGCCCTCGCCCTCGCTCAAGATCGCGACCAACTCCGCGCTGTGGCAGCGGCAGGAGGAAGACATGGACATCAATTGCGGCGAGATCATCGACGGCAAGGCATCCATCCAGCAGATGGGCCAGCGTATCTTCGAGCTGGTGCTGGCGACGGCGTCGGGCGAGAGCTCCAAGAGCGAGAAGCACGGCTACGGCCAGAACGAATTCGTGCCGTGGCAAGTCGGCGCGGTGATGTGATGCCAAAGACTATCCAGGCCGCCGAACTGCGCAAGCAAGTTGCATCCCTCATTGCCGCGGCCGGCAGCAGCGCCGAGGAGGCCCGCACGGTCTCCGACAACCTCGTGCTAGCCAACCTGAGCGGGCACGACTCGCACGGCGTTGGCATGGTGCCGCGCTATGTGGATGCCGTGCTGGAGGGCGGGTTGAAGCCAAACGCCGGCGCCAAGGTTCTGCTGGACGGCGGGGCGTTGTTGTCGCTGGATGGACAGCGCGGCTACGGGCAGGTAGTGGGTGAACAGGCGATGGCGCTGGGCATGGCGCGCGCAAAGGAATTGGGCAGCTGCGTCATGGCGCTCGCGAATTCCCACCACCTCGGGCGGATCGGCCATTTCGCGGAGATGGCGGTTGCGCACGGACTGGTGGCCATCCACTTCGTCAACGTGCAGTCGCGGCCCGTCGTGGCGCCATGGGGCGGCTCCGACGGTCGCTATGGCACCAACCCGTGCTGCATCGGCGTGCCGCTCAAGGGTCGCGAGCCTTTCGTGCTCGACTTCGCGACCAGCCGCGTCGCGCAGGGCAAGATGCGCGTGGCCTACAACGAAGGCCGACAGGTCGAGCCGGGCTTGCTGATCGACGAGAACGGTCTGCCGACGACCAATCCCGGCGTCGTCGTCGTGCCCCAGTCCAACGGACTGTTCGGTGCGCTGATGGCGTTTGGCGAACACAAGGGC
>JAKFEZ010000150.1:0-3567 GCA_036675435.1 Ramlibacter sp.
TTCTGCAGCAGGTCGGGGTAGGCGGCGCCGAACGGCGCCATCCAGACCGGCAGGGTCAGCACGGCGGCGGCGAAGCCGCCGAACAGCAGCAGGTCCTTGTGGGAGGTGGTGTTCATTGCAGTGTGCTCTTCAGGTTTCCATCAGGCCCTTGCGGCCCAGCAAGCCGCGCGGACGCACCAGCAGGATCACGACCGCCACCAGGTAAATGATGACCTGGTCGATGCCGGGCGCCAGGTTCTTGATTTCGTTCATCGAGGCGAAAGACTGCAGGATGCCCAGCAGGAACCCGGCCAGCACCGCGCCACCGAGCGAGCCCATGCCG
Organism: Ramlibacter sp.; assembly: GCA_036675435.1. Classification (GTDB taxonomy): domain Bacteria; phylum Pseudomonadota; class Gammaproteobacteria; order Burkholderiales; family Burkholderiaceae_C; genus Ramlibacter. Next base: position 323 of record JAKFEZ010000150.1, read on the forward strand.
CCGACGACAACCACCACGAACGAGAGCACCAGGAACTCCATGCCCATGTGGTAGTCGGGCGCCAGGATCGGGGTGTACATGGCGCCGGCTATGCCCGCCACGACCACGGCAATGCCGAACACGATCGTGAAGCGGCGCTCGATGTTGATGCCGAACAGGCCGACCGTTTCGCGGTCGCGCATGCCGGCCCGCACCACCATGCCGAAGGTGGTGAAGCGCAGGAAGGCGAACACCGCGCCGATCACTGCGAGCGAGAAGACGAAGTAGATCAGGCGCCACCATGGGTAGCTGAGCGCGTCGCCCAGGCCGAGCCAGGCGCCGATCGCGGCGCTGCCCGAGAAGGCGTCGGGCGCCGGCATCGGGATCGGGTTGGCGCCGAAGTAGGCCTTGATCAGCTCCTGCAGCACGATCGCCAGGCCGAACGTCACCAGGATCTGGTCGGCGTGGGGACGGCGGTAGAAATGGCGGATCAGGCCGCGCTCGATGATCACGCCCAGCAGCAGCATGATCGGGATGGCAAACAGGATGGACAGCGGCACCGCGTAGTCGATCACCCGCTCGCCAGCGTCGCCGAACCACATCTTCAGGTACGGGATTTCCTTGTAGGAGTCGAAGAACGTGACGCTCTCGTCCTTGACGAGCTTGGAGTACGTCAGCAGGCGATGAATCGCCACGGCGCAGAAGCCGCCCAGCATGAACAGCGCGCCATGCGCGAAGTTCACCACGCCGAGGGTGCCGAAGATCAGGGTGAGGCCCAGGGCGATCAGCGCATAGGCGCCGCCCTTGTCGAGGCCGTTCAGAAGTTGCAGGAGTATCGCGTCCATGGTGTCTCGCAAGGAAATCGGCGGCGGCGCGGGGACAGGCCCCACGCCGCCGGATCAGCAGGCTGCGCTTTTTGCGTCAGACCTTGTAGGGGCCGAGCTCGCCGCCGCCCATCTTCGCGTCGTAGTCGACCTGGGCGCGCGGCACTTTCTTGACAACCTCGAGCAGGCCGAAGCGGCCATTGGGCTTTTCGGCGCCGCGCATCACCAGCACGTCCTTCATGCACTGGTGGTCCTCCGCGCGGTACTCGGTCGGCCCGTTGCCCAGGCCGTCGAACTTGAAGCCCTCCAGCACCTTGATCACTTCAGGCGGGTAGAAGGTGCCGGCCTTCTCGACCGCGTTGGCGTACAGCAGCGCCTGCGCGTAGCAGGTGTGAGCGGCCTGCGAAGGCGGCTCGCCGTATTCCTGGCCGAACGACTTGGTGAAGGCCTTGGTGCCCTCGTCGCCCAGGGTCCAGTGCCAGTTGGCCGTGCCCAGGATGCCCTTCACCGCGTCGCCGGCGCCCTGCGCCATCAGGCGTGAGTAAAGCGGCACCACGATCTCGAAGTTCTTGCCGTTGACCTGCTTGTCGCGCAAGCCGAACTGCACTGCCTGCCGCAGCGAATTGACCATGTCCTTGCCGTAGTGGTTCAGGATCAGCACGTCGGCACCGGAGTTGAGCACCGGCGTGATGTACTGCGAAAAGTCACCCGCGCCCAGCGGCGTGCGCACGGCCTTGGTGGTCTTCCAGCCAAGCTTCTCGGTGGCGTTCTTCAGCGACTCTTCCTGCGTCCAGCCCCAGGTGTAGTCGGCCGTCAGGTGGTAGGCATTGCGGCCCTTGCCCATTTCCTGCGCCAGGATGGGCGCCAGTGCCTGGCCCGACATGTAGGCGTTGAAGAAGTGGCGAAAGCCGTAGCGGCGCCGATCTTTCATGGTCGTGTCGTTGGAGTGGGACAGGCCCACCATGAACATGACGCCCATTTCCTGCGCGAGCGACTGTACGGCCACGGCCACCGCCGACGACGAGCCACCCGAAATCATCAGCGCGCCGTCTTTCTCGATCATGCGCTTGGCCGAGGCGCGTGCCGCGTCGGCCTTGGTCTGGGTGTCGCCCGTCACGTACTGGACTTTCTTGCCCAGGATGCCGTTGCCTTTGAGGGACGAAGGCTTGAAGGTTTTCATCATGCCGCCGTCGCCCTCGCCGTTCAGGTGCTTGACGGCCAGCTTGAAGGCCCTCAGCTCGTCGTTGCCCTCGTCGGCGTAGGCGCCGCTTTGGGGCACGTTGAAGCCCAGCGTGACGGCTTTGGCAGCACCGGGGTTGTTGCGGAAATCCGCAGCCCAGGCATTGCGCGTGAAAAAGGCAGGCGCCGCGATGCCTGCGCCGAATGCACCCATGCTTTTAAGTACTGAGCGTCGAACGTTGTCTTCCATAAGGCCCTCGTCAATCAGGTTGAAAAAGTGTGACGGCGCTTCTGCGTCGACGCGCGAAGAATGGCACTTCGGTGTCAACAATTCAATAACTCGTTGACTACAAAGGAGAAATCAGTAAATACTTGAAGTCATTCGATGTGCGACTTGTCAAGCATTGACAGTGCACCGCAGCAAACCGAGGGTAAGCACGGAGACTTTGTTGGCACGAACACTCATTGGCCAGAAGATTCGCGAGCGCCGCAAGGCCCAGGGCCTGACCCAGGCGGCACTGGCCGGCCGGCTGGGCATTTCGCCCTCCTACCTCAACCTGATCGAGGGCGACCGGCGCAACATCGGCGGGGCGCTGCTCGTGCGCGTCGCCGACGCGCTCGACGTGCAGCTCGATCAATTCGACGGCGCCGCCGAGCGCCGCCTGGTGGACGATCTCGGCGAGATCGCATCGGATGCGGCGGTGGCGGCGCTGCAGCTCGCGCCCGCATCGGCCGCCGATCTGGCCGCGCGCTACCCGGAGTGGGCCCGCGCGCTGGTGACGCTGCATCGCGCCAGCCTGGACCATCAGCAGACCGTGATCGCGCTTTCGGACCGGCTGAACCAGGACCCGTTTCTCGGCGACGCGGTGCACAACCTGCTCACCAATCTCACCGCCATCCGCTCCGCCTCGGAAATCCTGGAGAGCGTGGGCGAGCTGGAACCGGCGCAGCGGCAACGCTTCGTGTCCATCATCGCCAACGACAGCCGCCGGCTGTCGGACGTGGCCCAGGCCCTGGCCGCCTTCTTCAACAAGGCGCACACCGCCACCCGCTCGATCACGCCGGTGGAGGAAGTCGACGACTTCCTGTTCGAGAACGACAACCACTTTCCGCAACTCGAAGCGGCGGCCGATGCGCTGCGCGCCAATGCGGCCGGCCTGGGCGGCCCGTCGCTCGAGGCCGCGCTCGCCGCTTGGCTGGAGCGTGAGCAGGGCGCGCCCGTGGCGGCCGCCGGGGCGCCGCCGCCCAGCCGGCGCTTCGCCC
>JAKFEZ010000068.1:0-3467 GCA_036675435.1 Ramlibacter sp.
AGCACTTCCTGCATCTTCTTCACGCCCACGCCCACCGGGTGGTCCTCGTTCACGCCGTTGGTGAACTTGATGGTGCGCTCCTGGAACTGCGCGAAGGCAGGGGCTGCCGCCAGCATGGCGCCGGCGACGAGGGTGACGAGGGTGCGTCGCTTCAACATGGTTTGTCTCCTAGGGGTACGGGGTGAACACGGGCAAAAACGGGGCCTAGCGCATCAGCCACTGCAGTGGCACGAGGACCAGCTCGGGGAACAGGACCAGGCCGAACAGCACGACGAGCTGGGCGATGAAGAACGGCATGACGCCCTTGAAGGCCTCGTCCATGGTGATGCGGGCCACGCCGCAGACCACGTTCAGCACGGTGCCCACGGGCGGCGTGATCAGTCCGATGGCGTTGTTCATGATGAACATGACGCCGAAGTACACGGGATCGATGCCGGCCTTCAGCACGATGGGCATCAGCACCGGCGTGAGGATCAGCACGGTGGGCGTGAAGTCCAGCGCGGTGCCGATCACGATGATGATCACCATCATCACCAGCATCAGCAGCGTCTTGTTGTGCGCGAAGGGCGACAGCAGCTTGGCGACTTCGTCGGGGATGTTCGCCACGGTGATCAGCCAGGCGCTGACCATCGCCGCGGCGACCAGGAACATGACCACGGCGGTGGTCTTGCCCGCGGACAGGACGAGGCCGTAGAGGTCCTTCAGCTTCAGTTCGCGGTAGATGAACATGCCCACCACGAAGCTGTAGACGGCCGCCACGACCGCGGCCTCCGTCGGCGTGAACACGCCGAACTTCATGCCGCCGAGGATGACCACCGGCAGCAGCAGCGCGAAGGTGCCCTGGCCGGTCACGCGCAGCCGCTCGCCCATGGGCATGCGCGGCGCGGCCTGCACGTTCTCCTTCTTGGCCACGATCCACCAGGCGATGCCGATGGCCAGGCCCATCAGGATGCCGGGGAAGATGCCGGCCAGGAACAGCTTGGTGATCGACACGTTGCCGGCCACGCCGAAGATGATCATGCCGATCGACGGCGGGATCACCGGCGCGATGATGCCGCCGGCGGCTATCAGCCCGGCGGAGCGGTTCACCTGGTAGCCCGCCTGCCGCATCATGGGGATCAGCAGCGCGGACAGCGCGGCGGTGTCGGCGACCGCCGAACCCGAGATCGACGCCATGATGACCGCGGCCAGCACCGCCACGTAGCCCATGCCCCCGCGGAAGTGGCCGACCCAGGCCATGGCCAGGTGCACGATGCGGCGCGAGAGGCCGCCGGCGTTCATGAACTCGCCGGCCAGCAGGAAGAAGGGCACCGCCAGCAGCGGGAAGTTGTCGGCGCCGTCGACGAAGCGCTGCGCCAGGATCTGCGAGTCGAAGGCCGGCAGCATGCCCGTCGCCGCCATGAAGGCCATCAGCGAGAGGCCGCAGACCAGCAGCGCGTAGGCGATCGGCATGCCCAGCGCCATCGCGCCGAGCAGGCTGCCCACGAAGATGAAGACGGTCATCGCGGCGCTCCCCCGGGCTGCGGCTCGGCCGGGACGACCCCGTGCGGCATGTCTTCGGACTCCACCACCTGCACGAGCTCATCGTCGGCCAGCCGACCGGTGAACAGGCGGTACAGCACGCCGATGTTGAACAGCGCCATCACCACGGCGACCACGTAGCCGATGCCGTAGACCCAGATCATGGAGATGCCCACCACCGGCGAGACGTTGGTCACCTGCAGCTCGTGCATCTTCCAGGTGCCGATGAAGAACAGCACGTTGACGCCGAGCATCATGGCTTCGCTGAGGAACAGGCAGATCACCTTGCCCGCGCGCGGCAGCCGCCGCACCAGCGTGTCCACGCCCAGGTGGCCGCGCTCGCGCATGGCGATCATCGCGCCGATGTAGGTGAGCCAGATGAAGAAGTAGCGCGAGAGCTCCTCCGACACCAGGATGCCGGAGTTGAAGGCATAGCGCAGCACGACGTTGCCGAACACCATGATGACCATCACCACCAGGGCGAGCACCACCAGCAGTTCCAGCAGCTTGAAGAAGAGGTCGACGGCCTTTTGCATGATCGTTGCCCCGGTTCTCAGGCGCGCAGCAGCCGCGCCGGCGTATCCAGCTTGGGCAGGCGGCGGCGCGAGGCGAGCACCGCCTCGATGTCCTCGCGGGCGCTGTCGATCAGCACCAGGATCGCGCGCTCCGCCTTGGCCGGCTGGCGCGCCACGACCGCGTCCACCACGGCGCGGTGCATCGGCAGCGAGTTGCGCGGGCCGTCCTTGCGGGTGGTGGAGATCTCGAAGCTGGTGCGCAGCAGGGCGGACAGGGCCTTGCTCATCTGGACGATCATGCGGTTGTGGCAGGCCCGCAGCAGGCCCTGGTGGAAGCGCAGGTCGTACGCCACGTAGTCGCCGCCCTCCTCCACCGCGCTGCGCATGCCCTCGTAGGCCAGCTCGATCTCGGCGATGTCCTGCGCGGTGGCGCGCTCCGCGGCCATGCGAACGGCGGCGGGCTCCACCACGCGTCGCAGGTCCTGCAGGTCGCGCAGGAACTCGCGCGTGAGGCCGGCCTTGGACTGCCAGATCACGACGTCGGGGTCGAACCAGTTCCAGTGATCGGAAGCGAGCACGCGGGTGCCGACCTTGGGCCCGGTGGTGAGCAGCCCCTTGGCGACGAGCGATTTGACCGCCTCGCGCACGACCGTGCGGCTGACGCCCAGCTCCTCGCCGAGCAGCGGCTCCGGCGGGATGGACGCGCCCGCGGCATAGCGCCCGGCGACGATGGCCTCGCCCAAATGGTCGACGGTGTTGCCGTGGACGTTCTTGATCATGCGCTGGCCGCCATCGGCCAATGGTATGACGATATGACGTTCGCTCCCTTGGGTCTTTCCCTAGTCGGTGGAGCCACCCGTTGCGATGCTGATGACGCGCAATTTCTTTCATGCTACAAGGGCCGACTCCAGCCCAAGCTGGGCCGCAAGAGGAACGATGGCAACAGTCCAGATCAGGGGCGTGCAGAAGTACTTCGGCGCCGCGCACATCATCCGCGGCGTGGACATCGACATCGAGGACGGCCAATTCGCGGTGCTGGTGGGGCCTTCGGGCTGCGGCAAGTCCACCCTGCTGCGCATGATCGCGGGGCTGGAGCAGATCAGCGGGGGCGAGGTGCTGATCGGCGGGCGCGTGGTCAACGACATGATGCCCAAGGAGCGGGACATCGCCATGGTGTTCCAGAACTACGCGCTGTATCCCCACATGACCGTGCGGGACAACATGGCCTTCAGCCTGATGCTCGCGAAGCAGCCCAAGGCGGTGGCCGACGCACGGGTGCGCAAGGCCGCCGACATCCTGGGGCTGGGCGACCTGCTCGATCGCTATCCGCGCCAGCTGTCGGGCGGCCAGCGCCAGCGCGTGGCCATGGGGCGCTGCATCGTGCGCGACCCGCAGGTCTTCCTGTTCGACGAGCCGCTGTCCAACCTGGAC